>PMOU01000456.1 GCA_003161205.1 Actinomycetota bacterium
GAGCCCGGAGCAGGTCAGCCAGGGGTTGCGCCGCGAGTTCCCGGATGACCCGGCGCGGCATGTCGTGCACGAGACGATCTATCAGGCGCTTTACCGTCCCGGGCTGGGCGGGCTGTCCCGCGAGCTGCCGGCCCGGGTGCTGCGCACACGCCGGCGGCGGCGCAGGCCGCACCGCCGGCCCGGCGAGCGCCGGCCGAACGGGATCATCGCGATGACCATGGTTGATCAGCGGCCCGCCGAGGCGGCCGGCCGCGAGGAACCTGGGCACTGGGAAGGCGACCTGATCACCGGGGCGTCCAACCGGTCAGCGATCGGCACCCTGGTAGACCGGGCGTCGAGGTACACGATCTTGGTGCACCTGCCCGGACGGCACACCGCCGACGCGGTCCGCGACGCGCTCATCGCCGCCATGTCCGCGCTCCCGCCGCGGCTGCGCCGGTCGCTGACCTGGGACCAGGGCAAGGAGATGGCGCTGCACACCGAGATCAGCGCCGCGCTGGGCATGCCGGTGTACTTCTGCGACAAGGCCAGCCCGTGGCAGCGGCCGAGCAACGAGAACACCAACGGGCTGCTCCGCCAGTACTTCCCCAAGGGCAGCGACCTGCGCGCGCACGGGCCGGACGACCTGGCCGCCGCAGCGGATGAGCTGAACGCCAGGCCGCGCAAGACGCTGGGCTGGGACACACCCGCCGGACGGCTCGGCCGGTGAGCTCGTGCCTGACCGCACGGCCAGCGGGCCGGAGCTGGGATGATGATCAGCATGCCAGACATGCGCCGCCGCACCCCCGAGCCACCCGCCGCAGCACCCGAGATCGTGTTCAAGCCCGGCACGGCGAACGAGCTGCTGCACGAGCTGGCGCCGCTGCTCGCGGAGGAAGGCATCGACGTCACTAACATCGACGTCCCCGACCTGGACACGCTGCAGCAGGCCCTCAACCGCGCGGTCGAACGGCGCAACATGGCCATCTTCACCCCCGTCGGGCACGCCCGCGAACTAGCCGCCGTCACCATGCGGCTCACCGCCGAAGCCATCGCCAGCGGCGACACCGAGCTCGCAGCCGGGATCCTCGACCAGGCCCAGCCCGAATCCCCGGACGATTCCGCGGCCACCGTCGCCGGCTGCACCGGCCTCGCGCTAGGCCTGCTCGACCAGTGGCTATCCGGGCACGACACCAGCGCACCAGACGGGCTGGCCAGGCTGACCCAGCTGCCCGCCGGGCACTGGACCGGGCAACGTGCCGCCACCGACATCATCACCCTGGCCCGCAAAGGACGCGCCTTCGCATCCCTCGGCTCCCTGATCGCCCGCCAAGGCGGCCAGCACGTCCTCTACGGCAGCGCCCTCGCCCTCGCCGCTGCCCTCCAGGCCTGGTCACGACACACCCAAACCCCCCTCACCGACCTAGCCCGCACCGTCATCCGTTAAAGCCGGTACGATCCCAGCCATCAGTGGCCAGTGTTGCGACGATGGCTGGAATCCGCCCCGTCATAGTGGGGCCAATCGGAGCCGTCGTAGCCAGGTGTCGGGGCGGGTCATAGGCGGGCCGGGCAGGGCCACTTCGGCGAGGTCGCGGCCGCCGGGTTTCCGGGGATGACTCGTCATAGTCCGTGAGATCCCGTAGCTGTCATGCCGGGGGAGCACGGTGCCGGGTAAGCCCCCGGTGGTAACACATGGTTGGACGTCGGCACTATGCGGACGCCTCGGCCTCGGACGGTCTATCCCCTGACGATGGCGATCGGGCTGCGGTTGCCCACGACATCGGAGTAGATGCTGAGCGAGCGGGCCAAAGGCGGACGGGCAGCGCGGCACCAGATGGGAGCACGCCGTCGAGCGATCTTGCCAGGGCAGCAGGCTGAGCTAACCGGGGCTTACCGGCGACCGACGGCACTGTCCAGCACGGCACGTTCGGTCGCGTCCGCGAGGCTCATGCAGACTGGGTAGATTGGCGCCTTGAGACCTCCGCTGGGAGCGTTGCACACGCACTCAGTAGCCGAATTGAGTGCGTCCATGCGACCACTCGGCCAACACCTCCGCCGACTACGGCGCACAAGGGATACACCACCCGCCTGAGTGGCACGACGCCCGGATGTGCCGTTGTCCGGACGGGCGTAGCCGCCGGGCTAGCCCGAGATGTGTGTCCGGGCGACGATCACCGCCCGGTCGTGATGCCGCCGTCGACGAGAACTGACTGACCGGTCACGAAACTGGCGTCGTCTGAGGCGAGGAAGGTGACGACCGCGGCCACCTCTTCCGGCTCACCATGGCGCCCCATTGGCGTCGTTGTGGTGCTTCCGATCGTCATACGAGTCCGGATCGGACCTGGACACACGGCGTTCACGCGGATGCCAGCAGCTGCGTACTCCCCCGCCAATGCGTTCGTGAGCATGCGTATCCCGCCCTTGGATGCGCGGTACGCCGGCTGTCCCCCGCCGACCGCGATAAATGACGACGTCGAGCCGCACAGCACAACCGCCCCCCTCCGGCGCTCGAGCATCGCCGGCAGCACAGCCTGCACGGTGTTGAACGAGCCGGTCAGGTTGATGCCGACGACCTGGTCCCACTCCTCGCCGGTCAGCTGCGCGGTAGGTTGTTTGCGCCCGGATATGCCGGCCGCGCAGAACAGGGTGTCGATCGTCCCCAGGTCATCGGCTAGCTGGGCCACCGCCCGGTGCAGCGCATCTCGGTCGCGCACGTCGGCCGAGCAGGTACCCGCGATGCCGCCGGCGTCGCGGATGGCGCGTGCGGTCGCCGTCGCGGCATCCTCGTCCATGTCGAGCACGCCGATACGGGCTCCCAAACGCGCGAATCGCCGTGCGGTGGCCGCGCCGATCCCCCCACCACCACCGGTGACGAGCGCGACGCGCCCACTGAACGTGTCGTCCATGATCACTCCAGTCCGATGAGCCGGGCGGGCGTGCGGCCGGCCATCAGTTCCAGGTCACGTGCGGATACTCCGGCGGAGTCGAGGGACCGCAGGTAGTTCGTCAGGCCAGCCGCCGGATGCGGTAGGTGCTCCGACCAGCCGAGGTCGGACGAGAGCACGCACCGTTCGACGCCCACTTGACCGATGACATTGATGACGTCTTCGAAGGCGCCGATCTGGCCCTGACAGGTGTGCGCGGTGAACTCCAGGTACGCGCCCAACGCAGCCAGTTCGACACAGTCCGATACGGTCAGGTCGGGTCCGACCCCGTTCTGCAGAGCGTGCGTGACAAGCAGAGTGCCCCGTTGTCGCATCGCCTCGGCGAGAAGGAATTGTTCGTCACGCCCGATATGCCCGGTGGCCAGGACCGCCCCGTGTTGGACCGTCAACTCGATGACGTCGCGCACCTCGTCGGTGAGCCGGCCGTCAACCGCGACGTCACACGCGGGTGCGTCGCCGAAGGCGACTGAGCGCTTCGCGTCCGGAGCCGATGCCGCCGACAGCGTGGGCAACCACACCACGCGGGCGCCGTTGTCCAGCGCGGTGCGCACTGCCGCCGGATTGATTCCGCCGATCGGGGCGTCGCAGGTGATGCCACCGATGATGCTGACGCCGTCGATGGCGTCGTTCAACGCGTGCGCCACACCGACGGTGGGGAACTCATGGGGCTTGAGCACAATGGCCCGCTGCCCCTCCTTGGCGGCTTCCCTCGCAGCGGTCTCGGGAGTGACGGCCGCTCGGCCACCGGTAACCCGTTCGACCACCGGTTCAGGGCCGAAGTGGCAGTGCAGGTCGACCGCACCGTCGACGCGGACGGCGCTAGTCACCGGCGCGCACCTCAGACGCGCTCATGAGGCTGGCCAACGCGCAGGCCTGCCGGGTCGCGAACACCAACCGGCGCGGAGCGAACGCATCTCCGAGCAGGTAGACGGACGCGCCGACCGCCTTCAGCTCGTGGAACAGGTCGTCGCGTCCGACGTTATGGCCGACGACGACGGCGTCGATAGTGGCCGGTTTGCCGGCGAACTGGATCGGTCGCAACAGCGCCGCGCGCAGCCGGTCTGCCTCACTCGTTTCGGCGCCGGCGGCAACCATCCCATCCATGATCATATTTGGGACTATAGATGTCACCGACCATCGGCGACAAGGGGTTCGTCGCACAACTACGTAATGAAAGTCCGCTTCGTTGAGCGTGGAACACGGTGTAAAAATGATGGATCGCGAAGAAATGATGAAGAGAAGTCCGGTTGGAGTTGGTGAAATGCCGCCGTCTCGTGCGGACGCACGGCGCAATCGCGAGCGAATCCTCGACGCGGCGATCGGGATGTTCGCAGTCAACCGCGGACTGGGAACCCTGGACCAGGTCGCCGCGGCGGCCGGAGTCGGGAAAGGCACCGTGTACCGCCACTTCGTCAATCGTGAGGCGCTGATGGAGGCGGTGGCGCTGCGGCAGTTCGAGGAACTGCGCGAGCGCGCCGATCAGGCCCTGGAGCCTTCGCAAGAGCCGGTCGAGGCATTCGTGGCGCTGGTGCGCGACATCCTCACCTACAACCGCGAGCGTGGCCTGTACCTGGAGGTGGTTCGCGCCGGGTCGATGCCGAGCAAGATCGTCGCGGCACAGGCGCACATGCGCGAACCGCTCGCCGTGTGCATGGACCGCTGCCGCGCACACGGTGTGATCAGCGACGACGTCGACTCCTACGACTTGTTCGTCCAGATCGGCGGCTCGTCCATGCGGCTCAGCGTGGTTGACGCACCACCGCAGCGCTGGCATCGTGCGCTCGTGCTCATCCTGCGTGCGGTCGGTTTTCCCGAGGAGCGCCTGGCATCGGTGGTGAGCAACCCGTCAACCGTCACCGTAAAACCACCGGGCTAGCTCCCGGCGTAGCCGTCCGCTATTGCCGCCGAGGGAGCGACTCTCAGAATTCTCGCGTGTTGCCAGCGTGTGTTTTATAGTGCTGCCCGGCCAGATGCAGGCCAGTACAGACCAAATTCGGGGAAGCTGAGGGGACCAGCCATGGCGAAGTACGTGACCTTCTTCACCTACACCAGCGACACATGGGCGCGGATGATCCAGGAGCCTGGCGACCGGACCGCCGCGATACGGCAGCTGGCCGAATCGCTGGGGGGATCGGTTGAGTGCGTTTACTGGATGTCCGGCCCTCACGATGGGATGGTCATCGCAGATCTCCCTGACTCAGTCAGGGGCGCCGCCCTGAGCGCCATTGTCGGAAGTACGGCTACCTTCAAGAACCTCGAGTCGCATGAACTGCTGACTCAAGAGCAGCTCAGCCAGGCACTGTCACTCTCCAAGGACATGATGCAGGCTTACCAGCCACCGGGCCAGCAAAGCTAGCGCGGTTGTACCGCGCAGAATGCCCGGATCTGCAGGTGCCCGAGGATCGCTTCGATGCCGGGCTCGGGCTGGGATAGCACCGGCGGCGTCCCTGGGCCTGTGGCCGAGGGACGTGCGCTGGGTAGCCCTGGTGGAGTGGGTGCCGCCGGGCGGTCATGGTTCTGCTGATCCCAGGCTGGAATGAATCGGGCGCCGGATCGGCTGTATTCTGTGGTTGTTGTGTCTTGGGTTCGAGTCGGTTGTGGGCTCGCGGAGAACGACGTCGCGTGCTTCCCTCCAGGACCTGGAGAAGCGGCGCCAGGAACTGGTCCGCACGCTGATGGCTCGGGACGTATTTGTGCGCTGAACAGAGATCGGCAGCTACGGCTTCCGTATCCTTGGGCAACCAGCGCGCGGAGCCAGCATGAGCGAGGCGTAAACCGAGGGCTGGAACGCCAGCTCGCGGCCGGTCCGTTGCGACGATAGTCCGCCCGTAACGGAGGCCGAGCCCGGTATCCACGGCGTGGCCAGGACATGGCAGGTGACGTGAGGGTCACCGTCGCGCTGGATGGGTACCCGCCGGGTGGCCCTCTACGGCGTGACCAAGAACGTAACCAGTGCGGGAGAGTACAGGGTGCTTGACGAGCAAGGCGGTTCTTCATCGGCCGGGGAAGACGACGGCGATGCAAGCCGCTTCGCCGAGCTGGGGCTGGCCCCCGGATTGTGCCGGGTGCTGTCTAACCTGGGTTACGAGGAGCCGACACCAATACAGCGGGCTGCCGTCCCGCCGCTGATCGCGGGCCGTGACCTGGTCGGGCAGGCCGCGACGGGGACGGGCAAGACGGCCGCCTTCGCGCTTCCCGTGCTCCAGCGGATCCTAGGTAGGACCGGGCAGGCGGGGGTGTTCGCCCTGATCCTCGTGCCCACGCGCGAGCTCGCGATGCAGGTCTCCGAGGCGATCCACAGCTACGGGCGGGACACGGGCGTGCGTGTGCTGCCGGTCTACGGCGGCCAGCCGATCAGCCGGCAGCTGCGTGCGCTTGAGCGCGGCGTCGACGTCGTTGTGGCGACGCCCGGGCGTGCCCTCGACCACATCGCCAGGGGAACGCTGGACTTGAGCGGCCTGGAGATCGTCGTGCTCGACGAGGCCGACGAGATGTTTGACATGGGCTTCGCCGAGGACATCGAGACGATACTCGGCAAGACCCCGGAGAACCGGCAGGCCGCGCTGTTCTCGGCGACCATGCCGCCGCGGATTGACGGCATGGTGCGCCGTCACCTGAGCGACCCGGTGCGGGTCGAACTCGGCCGCAAGGCGTTGGCGTCGCCCGAGAGTCTGCTGGTGCGGCAGACCGCCTACATGACGCCACGCGGGTACAAGCCCGCCGCCCTCATGCGCGTGCTCGACCTGGAGACGCCGGCNNATCGTCTTCTGCCGGACCAGGGACGAGGTGGACGAGCTCACCGAGACCCTGAACGGCAAGGGCTACCGCGCCGAGGCACTGCACGGCGGAATGGACCAGCGGCAGCGCGACCGGGTCATGGGCCGGCTGCGCGGGGGCAGCCTCAATCTCCTGGTGGCCACCGATGTCGCCGCTCGCGGTCTCGACGTCGACCAGCTCACGCACGTGGTGAACTATGACGTGCCGAGCGCGCCGGAGTCCTACGTGCACCGCATCGGACGTGTCGGCCGGGCTGGCCGCGAAGGTACCGCCATCACGCTGGCCGAGCCGCGCGAGCACAAGATGATCCAGGCTATCGAGCGGGTGACGAGGCGGCCGATCGCGATCGAGAAGGTACCGACCATCGCCGGCCTGCGCGCCAGGCGCCTGGAGCGGACGCGCGATGTTCTCCGGAAGATCGTGCTCGAAGACGACCTTGACGCCTTCCGGGCCGTGGTGGAGCCGCTCGGCGACGAGTTCGGCATCTATGAGGTGGCACTGGCCGCGGTGAAGCTGGCAGCCGAGGCGAACGGAACGTCTCGCGACGAGGAGGACCTGCCAGAGGTCGATCTGCCTGCGCCGAGCGACCGCGGCGGGCGTCGCAAGGCCACGGGCCGCGACCAGCGGAACGGACGCCCGGCGGCCAAGGCCACGACGCGGCTGTTCGTGGGGACTGGCCGTTCTTCCGGAGTCCGGCCGGAGGATCTCGTCGGCGTCATCGCCCGCAAGTCGTACCTNNGCAGACGACGTGGTCGCAGCGCTCCGGCAGGTCAGCATCAAGGGCCGGAAGGCGACGGTCCGCCGCGAACGCTACCGCGCCGCACGATAGCGGGTCTGGGACCTGGCTCCAGACATGCGGTAATCCGACCCAACTCGATGCCATCAGACCAAACCTAGCGGCGGTGCCGTAATCAAGCTCCTCTTCGTGCATACAGTGGCCGGCGGTTCCCCTACCTGGGCGGAGACCGTTGACTCCGCGGCGCTGGGGCCAGCGACGACGGGCACCCTCCAGCCAGATGAGGGCGTCTTCCGCCCGG
This sequence comes from Actinomycetota bacterium, assembly GCA_003161205.1. Next base: position 7,739 of record PMOU01000456.1, read on the forward strand.
TGGCAGACCAGGGTACCGGCCAGGGTGGTTACGGGCGCGACGGGACGGCCCCAGGCGCGAGCGTAAGTATCACAAGGGTCGGCTTACCGCTGTCCGAACCCAGGACAGGTCTGTGCAGCGGAGCAGGCATCAGCACCGGGCGGGTCGCGCCCGCGACGTCACCGAGAGGCGATCATCCGATGCGTCCTGACATCAGACCTGGCGGCGTCATCCCCGATTACGCTCTGCCGGACAACACCGGCACGGTGCGTACGCTCAGCGAGCTTCAGGGCCGCGATCCGCTGATCCTCACCCTGGCGCCCGGCAACTACAGCCC
>PMOU01000403.1:0-3052 GCA_003161205.1 Actinomycetota bacterium
TCGCGGCCGCGCCAGCGTGATCGCGTGATCGACGCGCCCGCCGCGGCGAGCGCCGCCGCGATCAGCCCGTCCGCGAGGCCGGCCCGGCGCAGCGGCCGGTCGGCGATGGCGAGCGCCAGCATGGAGGCGGCGTGGGCAACGTCGGCCTGCGCGCCGACGGTGAGCACCACGGAGTTGGGCGCCGCCGCGGTCACGGCTGCCTGGATGAGGTGACGGGCGCCGAGCAGCCGGGTGACCCGGCGGCCCCGTAGGCCGGGCGGCCGGGCACCGGACAGCCGGATCGTCGCGCCGGGAGCCAGCAGCAGGATGACGCCGTAGGCGCCGCGCAGCACCGGGAACGCCACCAGTCGCGGGCTTCTCACCTGGCCCTGGCCAGCCTCGCCGCGAGCACGCCGCCAAGGATCGCCGAGCCCGCTGCGGTACTCGTGACGAGGCCGGCGTGCTGCGACATCCAGAGCTGCGCGCTGCGGTCGTGGGATCGGGCGTCGAAGACGCCGCGAGCGCCGTGGTCATGCCCGGAGGGACCGTCGACCGGCTCCCAGAGGTTGTCCGGCCGACCCGGCTCCACCCGCTGTGCGGTCTGCTGGGAGGCGTATCCGGTGCGGGCGAGGTAGCGGTCGAGCAGGGCGGGCGCGACCCTGTTGGCGAGGATCGTGGCCGCGGTGCTCGCGCCGACCCAGTACTGGTTCCTGCGTGGGTGATCGGCGGCGAAGACGACCCCGCGCGCGGCAACCTCTGGCTGGTAGATGGGCGGCACCGGCTGCGGGTGGTTCGGCAGCCTGGACCGTACCCAGGAGAACTGCGGGGTGTTGACGGCCGGCATCTGCACGACTGTGACGTGGATTCCGGAATGCTCGTGCAGCAGCTCGCACCGCAGCGACGAGGTGAACCCGTTGATGGCGTGCTTGGCACCGCAATAGGCCGACTGCAGGGGGATGCTGCGCGCGCCGAGGGCGGATCCGACCTGCACGATGGTGCCGCGATCGCGGGGCCTCATCCGGGCCAGCGCCGCCATCGTCCCGTGCACGAATCCCAGGTAGCTGACCTCGGTGACCCGCCGGAACTCCGCGGCTGAGATGTCGGCGAACGGCGCGAATACCGAGCAGAACGCGACGTTGATCCAGACGTCGATCGGGCCGAAGAACTCCTCGACCTGGCGGGCAGCGTCATCGACCTGCCCGTAGTCAGCCACGTCGGCGCTGATCGCTAGCGCTTTCCCGCCGGCCTCCTCGACATCGGCAGCGGCGCTGTCCAGGCCGGCCTGGCCGCGGGCGAGCAGCCCGACCCGGGCGCCCCGCCGGCCGTAGAGCTGGGCGGTGGCCCGGCCGATGCCGGCGCTGGCACCGGTAATGAGAACAGTCTGCGTCATGATGATTTCCTTCGGTTGTGTGCTTTCCAGGGATCGGACGGGATGTGGCTGTGCCCGCGCCTTAACGGGATCCGGGCTGGGATGCCCCACGCTGACCCGAACGACTCGCCAGGTGCCAGGACGTGCAGGCCGTCACCGGTCTGCAGGGCGTTGGGGGCGCAGGTCATTGGCTCGACGCCCAGCCTCTGCCGGCGCCGCGCCGGGTCAGGGAGGCTGTCGCCGGTGAACAGCATCAGGTAGCGGCAGGTCTCGTCCAGCCAAAGCGGGACAGCGGTCCCGCCGGCGGGGTCAGCCAGCTCGACCCAGGCCATCCCGTCCCCATCACGGCACAGGTCCGTATAGCCCGTGTCGAGCACCGCCGGGCCGATGGCCCGGGCGGTCCTGAAGTCGTAGCCGGTTCCTTCCGCGGGCTCGGTTCCGGCCGGGATTGCCTGGTCATCGGTCCGCAGCCGGATAGCGCCGGGCGCGCGCAGGATGAGCGGGTCGATGATCCCGGTGCCGAGCGTCAGGTACGGATGGGCCCCGGCCCCGTAGGGGCAGGAAGCCGTTCCCGTGTTGGTCGCGGTGGTCCGCACGGACAGGCCCGCCGGGCCGAGCTGGTAGTCGATGCTCAGGTCGAGGGTGAACGGCCAGCCCGGCTGCGGGAACAGCACGCAGGTCATGGTCACCCTGTCCTCGTCGTGCCGGGCCGCCAGCCAGCTTGCCCAGCGGGCCAGCCCGTGGATCGCGTTGTGCTTTCCCGGCTCGGTCAGGGGCAGCTGATGGTTGGTGCCCTCGAAGGTGTAGGTGCCGTCCCGGAGCCGGTTCGGCCACGGGATCAGGGTCTGGCCCCGCGCCCCGCTGCACCGTTCCCCAGGGCCGTAGCCGTCCAGGACCGGCCGCCCGGCCGCCGTGTACGAGCGGATGGCGCCCCCGACTTCCACGACCGTGGCCGACTGGCCGGCGTAGCGGAGCCGGAACCGGGACCGGGACCGGGATGGCTGGGGGCCGGCCTGCGCCGATGCTGCGGGCGTGCTCCCGTGCGGCCGGGTCATCTGCTTACCTTCCGGCCCGCAGCCCGGGCTGGGCTCGGTGAGAAGCCAGTGCCGCGCCGCGCTGGTCACGCCGTTTCCCAGGGCCGGGTCAGGCGTGCGGCGGTCTCGAACACGAGGGCGTGGACGAAGGCCTGGGGGATGTTGCCGCGCAGCTGCCGCTGGCGGATATCGAATTCCTCGGTGAGCAGCCCAGGCGGACCGCAGGCCGCCCGGTTACGCTCGAACCACCCGATGGCATCGGCGTGCCTGCCCTGCTGCCAGGTGGCGAGGGCCATCAGGAAGCCGCACAGCACGAACGCTCCTTCAGCGTCTTCCAGCGGCCGCTGGTCGTGCCGGAACCGGTACAGGTACCCTTCCCGGCCCAGGTCGGNNCGTCGCCGGGTGCCCGCTGCCAGCGGCCGCTGGGGTGCATCCCGTCACCGGCCACATCGGCCAGGATCGCATCGGCGAGCGCTTCCCAGTCCCCGGCCCGGGGGGAGGACGCCCGGGCGGAGGCGATGGCCCGCAGGCCGGCCACGCACATCAGCCGCGAGTGAGTCCAGCGGCGGTCGTCCAGTTCCCACACCCCGGCGTCGGGGTCGCCCCAGCGGGCCTCGATGGCGGCGACCGCGGCCTCGGCCGCCCGCCAGTGCCCGGTGTCCAGGTGATC
>PMOU01000403.1:3077-7000 GCA_003161205.1 Actinomycetota bacterium
CGCGTCGTCCATCAGCGGGTGCGGGCCGTCGGCGGCTACGGCCTGCCCGGCGTAGCACTGGTCGCGGATCCACACGTACCGGTAGTCGTAATTCCGGCGCTCCCCGGACCGCTCGGGCAGCGACATGGTGGCCGCGGCCACCATGCCCCCGCCCTTGCTGGTCAGGCCCCTCAGCACAGCGTAACTGTGCGCGGATTCCCGCGGGGCCAGACTCGGCCCCAGGGCCGGCATGGCCCGCGCCCAGGCCGCCTCGGTGGCGGCCCAGGCGGTCTCGGCGCGCACCGGGTCGCTGGCCAGTTCCTGCTCGGACATTTCCAGGACCAGGTCGTGGTGCTGGCCGGGGTCCAGGCTCAGCTCGAGCTCTAGCGCGCCGCCGGCCGCGTGACGGGCATCCGCGGCGCCGGACCAGCGCAGGTGCAGCGGGCCGCTGCGGGCCGTCCATACCCCGTCCTCGCTCTTGAGGCGGCTCATCTGGTGGCGGCCGAAGCCGGCCCGGGGATCCAGCAGCACTCTCACCCGTGCGGGCCCGCGGCTCGCCGTCACCCGCCGCAGCACTACCGCGGTGCCGGGGTCGCCGGGGAACGCCAGCGCCTGCCGGCACTCGGTGACGCCCGCCGTGGTGATCCACCGGTCATGCCAGATCAGCGAGCCTTCCTCGTAGTATCCGCCCCAGACGAACCGAGGCTCAGCGGGGGTGACGGCGTAGACGCCCCCGCCGCCGATCAGGGACGAGAAGACCGCGTCCGAGTCCCACCGGGGTGCGCACATCCAGGCGAAATCACCCCGCGGGCCGACCAGGACGCCCCGCTCCCCATCAGCCAGCAGCGCGTATTCCCGCAGCACGTGCGGCGGGAAGGCCGCCGTGATCGCCTGCTCCTCCTGCTTGGTCATCGTTTTCCTATCGTCGGTGTCAGGCGGGCGCTGAAGCGTCGGAGGTGCCGCTGGATAGCCCGGGTGCGGTGCCGGTGCCTGCCGCCCGGGCACTCAGGGTCGTCTCCCGCGCTGCGCCGTGCTGGCGGCGGCCGATGCTGACCCGGTCAGGAAGGCGACGGCCGCCTCCGCCAGCGCCCGGGCCCCGGGAGGCCGGCTGGCCGACGGTTGTATAGCCATCCCGGTGCCGAAGAGTTTCTGGCGGTGCCGCAGGGTGAACAGCAGCAGGAACCCCGGGCCGACCAGGACCGACCACAGGCTCGCCGCCGGGGCGCTGCCGGCCTGCACGGCCAGGGACCGGGGCAGCAGGTAGGGGTACTGGGCGATCCCCCATCCCCAAGCCTACCGCGGTGACCGCAGCGGCGGCGAACGGCCTGATACCGCGGGTGATCTATCCGCCGCTCGGCGCGGCGGCGGACAGTCTCGGCGGGCTGGCGGGTGCCCGGGTCCTGTCCCTGGCGTTCATGCTCGGCGCGACCATGTTGCTCTGGGGTGCTGCGGCCCGGCTGTTCGGGCGGCGCGCCTCGTTCTTCGCCGCCGCCCTGTTCGCCGTGCTGGGTACCACGCTGCACCTGGGGGTCTTCGCCACCACCGACGCGATGTCGCTGTTCCTGGCGCAAACCCGGCCGGTGCAGTAAGAGATTTCGCCCGCAAGTTGCGGAAGTTCAGCTATCCGGGAGTTCCGGTGCCGGGCTGCTGCTGGCGTTGCTGGCCGTAGCGGGCACATGCGGGTGGTTCCGCGCCCTGGCTTGCCGGTGCGGTGGCCCGTGTGCGTGGTAACTGTCCCTCGAATGCGGTGATGAGTTTTCCGTGCAGGCCCGGGCTGGCCAGGACCAGGACTTCGTCTCCGGGCCGCAGCCGGATGTCCGGCGTGATGGGGACGAGCTGGCCGTCTCGGACGACGAAGCTGACCCATGCGTCTCCGGGCAGGCCGGTGATCTCGCCGACGGTGCGGCCGTCGGCGGCCGAGCCTGCCTTGATGGTGAGATGGTGGACGCCGCTGGGCTCGTCCCGCAGCCGTACCCCCAGGGCCCAGGGCTGCGGTTCGACCGAGCGCATCTCCACCCGCAGCAGCCGGGCGGCGGCGGGCATCAGGCTGCCTTGCACCACGACGGAGAACACCACGACCACGGCGATGATGCCGTACAGGCGCCCGGCGTCCGGGACGCGGGCCTCCAGCAGCATGATGCCCAGCAGGATCGGCACGGCGCCCTTGAGCCCGGCGAACAGGATAAAGGCGCGCTCGTTTCTTTTGAGCCGGGCCGGGACCAGCGACAGCCCGGCCAGCGCGGGCCGGATGGCGAAGGCGAGCACCGCGCCGAGGATGACGCCCGGGACCCACACGTCCGCACGGGCGATCACGTGGAGGTCAACGGTGAGGCCGAGCGCGACGAAGGCGACGATCTCGGCGAGGCTGGCCAGCGCGGTGTGGAACCGCTCGATCTCCCGCTTGTACGGGGCGCGCCCGTCGCCGAGCGCGATCCCGGCGGCGAAGACGGCCAGGAACCCGGATCCGCGGGCCAGGGTGGCGACCGCGAAGATCAGCAGGGCGCAGGCCAGGGTGCGCAGCGGATACAGTCCCTCGCTGGGCAGCGGCACCCGGCGGGTGAACCACAGCAGCGCCCAGCCGCCAGCCGCCCCGATCGCCGCGCCGACGCTCATCTGCAGCAGGAACTCGCCGCCGACCTGCGCGAATGCGCTCGCGCTAAGGGTGCCGGCGCTGATGAGGCTGGCCATCAGGGCGATCCCGACCGGGTCGTTCGCGCCGGACTCCCCCTCCAAGATGGTGCCGCTGCGCCCGGAGATCTCCTGCTGGCCCAGGACGGAGAACACCACGGCGGGGTCCGTCGGTGCGATGGCCGTGGCCACGAGCAGGGCCAGGTACCAGGGCAGGCCGAACGCGATATGCGCGAACACCGCGGCGGCGGCCACCGTCAGGAACGTGCCGATCACGCCGGCGGCGGCGATCGGGGCCGCGGCGGACCGGAACCGGGACCAGCCGATGTGCATGCCGCCGTCGAACAAGATGCACACCAGCGCGACCGTGACCACTTGTTCCACCGCCTGCCTCGGCGGCGCATGCAAGGCCGGGATGACATTCACCGCGATCGCCGCGCCCGCCAGGACCAGGACGGGCGAAGGGACCTTGACCCGCTCGGTGAGACGGTTCGACAGCACCGCCACCAGCCCGACCGCAGCCGCCAGCAAGATGATCAGGGCAAATGGCTGCAGGTCGGTCACGGCTGCTCCCCAGCTCCGGGCACACCTAAGTGATTCCCGACCAGGCTTCCCAGGACACCAGCCCTCAGCTTAGACGGCCCGGCGGCAAAGTGATCCGCTGGTATGATCGTTGCGGCGGGCAGACAGGCGGCGCGGGGTTTGCGTCGCCGCGGGAATGACAGTGGCCCGTTCATCTCGCTCACCACCATCGCGGCGGCCAACGGGCGTGGGCCCGGTATCCGGCCGTTCCGCGACGCGGGCGGTCCGGCCTGGCAGCTATCCATCAACCTCACCGGCATCGTCGCCGCCTGCCTGGTGCGCTCATGCGCCCGGTTCCTGTGCCCGGGCGAGCAAGCCACCCGCAGGTATCGCAACATCTTGAGCCGGGCGGGCGGGCACCTCACCTCCTGCCGGGCGGTGCCTGGCCGGCGGGAGGCTCGCGGGGCAAAAAGCGCTGGCTGATGCTGTCTACGCCCTGAAGCGTTCCAGGTCGCCAAGGCGGGTGACCGAGCCGGGCGCGGGCCTTCGGCAGCTCCTTCTCGATGATTACGCACGACTGATCACCTGGGTCAGGTTCTCCGGCAGCATGACCTTGACGCCGAGTTCTGGGCCGTCAGGGTTGTTCGGTGGGTGCCGGAGCGGGGCCCTCCCGGGCAGGCCGCGCATCTGGGCGGCGGCCGTCTGGCTGGCCGTCTCGCCGCGCGGGTGTGATGGTGCCGGGCTGCGTGGTTCGCGGGCGAGCAGGTTGATCCGGTCGCCGGGGGCCAGGGTGA
>PMOU01000374.1:0-1686 GCA_003161205.1 Actinomycetota bacterium
TGCAAAGTCAGCTCGACGCTGGCCAGTGCGGCGTGCGTGACGGCACGGCTGCCGCCATGCGGGTCGGTGTACGACACCGCGACCGGGTCCTCATCAGTGATGACTGACAGCTGAAGCCGGGCTCCCGGCGAGGGCACGTCGGCGGTGAGCCGGCCCGGGCCGGCATCGACCCGGGGCCGCCGGCCCAGGCCGCCCAGGACGATCCGCTCGCCGCTGAGGCTGAGCGCTCCCATCGCCGTCCACGGCGACCGCGCCGGGCCGACCCTGATCCTGGCGAGCACCAGCTCCAGCCACAGTTCCGGTGCGGTACCGAAGTCCGCGGCGTGCAGCCAGACCCACGAATCGGCATGCTCAGATCCCCAGTTGTGGCCGACGGTCCCCCGCCACCCGGACACGGCGACCCGGCGGCCATCGACGTCGAGCGTGCCGGTGACCTGGCCATCAGGGACAGTCGCCTCAAGCTTGGTACGCGGCAGCGGCGCGCGGTACAGCACCGGCGGACGCAACGGCCGCAACGGCGGCTGCTCACCGGTGATAGCCAGATCCCAGCGCGCGGTCTGCTCGGCCAGCTCGGCCTGTCCGCGGAACCGGCCCGGCCCCGCGACGGCGCTCGGTGGGAAGGCACCGAAGACCTGCTTGACCACGACCGGCGGCTGACCTAGGTCACGATCGACGATGGTGCACCACAGGGCAACCGACTCCGGCCCTTGACGGGGGCGATGCCGGGTGTGGCGTATCCACAGCGCCCGCGGGGAAACAGGGTCACGAGCGCTGACAAACCGCGACTCGTAGCCGCTCGCACTCATTCGCCCATCATGCCCTCCCGCAGCGCGGGCAGGCCCGAAGATCCGCTAAGAAGCGGGTCATGGCGACCTGCTCGTCATGGGCAGCAGCTGCCGGTGTGCGTTGATCAGGCCGCGAGGCCGCCGAGCCAGTTCTGCCACGCCTCGGTCTCGGTCGACGGGTCGCGGTCGTCGAAGTAGTGCGCGGTCGCGAAGACCATGTCGTTGTAGCCGTGGATCAGCATGTACATCGCCTCGTCGGTACGCATGCCCACGAAGCTCGGCGGGACCACGAACTCCACGGTGCCGTCGACCGGCTCGATCCCGGGCACGCTGAGCCGGGCCGGCTGACCGTCCGCCGCGCCCGCGCTGACGCCGACCGCCGCCGTCATGGCCGCCCACGAGTCCTTGGTGATCGGCCCGGGCAGGAACAGCCCGCCCTTCGCGGTACGCGGTGCGAAGTGTTTCAGGTAGACGGCGAGCTTGGTCATGTAGGCGTGGTCGCCGACGGACAGGCCGTTGTATTCGGCCTCCCAGTCGTCGCCGAGGAGACCGCTGTGCACCCAGCGCACCACCGCGCCGCCCCCGTCACGCGACTCGATGAGCCACTCCATGGCCGTGAACGTGCCGTCCGGGTTCTTGTCCTCCTGCGTTGCGAAATGGTGACCAGGTTCCCAGGCCGTGATGTGAGAGCTGGACACCTGGCCGAACATGTTGAACGTGCTGGTCTTGCTGGCGCTGTCGGTTTCGGTGCGCCCCATGAGCCAGGAGTCGACCGCCGGCCCCGACGTGATCGCCTCCCACACCTCCTCCGGCGTGGCGTCGACGGCGATCTCGTTGCGTACCTCGAATGGATGCGTCATGACTGCTGCTGCTCCTCTGCTGGCGGGTCGGCGTCTTCGGT
>PMOU01000374.1:1707-2759 GCA_003161205.1 Actinomycetota bacterium
TTGGCGAACCGCACTTCGGCGTCGAGCCCGAACGTGGCGAGCGGCTTGCTCGCCTGCGCCGCCCCGTTGATGAGCGTGCCCGTCTCCCGAACGAGCCGGGCGGCGAGCGCGAGCAACCAGCGCGCGGACAGCCGATCGGGCGACCGGGCCGGATCGGGCGCGACCGCGGCGAGCGCGGCCGGCGAGATCACGTAGGCCCCGGCGGAAGCCCGCACGACCCGCTCGGTCATGTTGCCCTTGCGGCGCTCTTCGACGAGCTCCACCAGACCGTGCTGCTCAAGGGTCCTGACGTGGTAGTTGACCTTCTGCCGGGCCAGCCCGAGGCGCGCCGCGAGCGTGGTCGCGGTGTGTGGCTCGGCCAGCTCCGCGAGCATCCGAGCCCGGATCGGGTCGAGCGAGACCTCCGCGGCGGCGGCATCCTCGATGACTGCGACATCTAGCACGCCTTAACTTTGTCACCGACAATTTTTCTTGTCAAGACAGCAAGAGCGATCTGGAAGAACTTTCTTTTCTTGATCTGCTCTGATTGATCGCGAACGAACGATGGTGCCAGCTCCGGGACCCGGTCCGCTGCAGCGATCCCGGCCGGCCGCCAAATCCATCGCACCCCAAGCCTGGGGCATGCGTCGNNTCGCGCGGCAGGAGAGCGCTACCGTAACAGCGTGGGGAAGTACGGACCCGACGAGGACGACGTCCTGGAGCACGGTGGTGCGCCGCTGCGGCTGCCGGGGTGGGCACGGCTTCCCCGGTGGCTTCCGGCCCTTGGCTGGCGGCCGTCGCGTGGTGCGGCCATCCTCGGCATTGCCGGGCTGATCGTCGGGCTGGCGGCCGGATACGCGCTCGGCTACCGGCACCTGGGACAGGCCGCCCGGCCGTCGCGGGCGACAGCCGCTGGCGCCATCCCCTCGGCCGCGGCAGGCTCCGCGCCGTCGGATCCGGGCGCGTCCGCCGGGAGCCCCGGCGCCTACTCCTCCAACCTCGGCATCGCGGGACTCTCCGGGCTGGCCCAGACCGGCGGGGCATGCTCGGTACAGCGCGGCCAGGAGCTCCAG
>PMOU01000161.1:0-483 GCA_003161205.1 Actinomycetota bacterium
AAGTGGGAGTACCCCTGGTTCGCGGCCTGGGACCTGGCCTTCCACTGCGTGGCGCTGGCTCACGTCGACCCGGCGTTCGCCAAGTACCAGCTGATCCTGCTGTGCCGGGAGTGGTTCCAGCACCCGAACGGGGCGCTGCCCGCCTATGAGTGGGATTTCTCCGACGTCAACCCGCCGGTGCAGGCCTGGGCCGCGCTTGAGGTGTTCGCCATCGACGGCGCCCGTGACCTGGACTTCCTGAGCCGGATCTTCGACAAGCTCCTGCTCAACTTCGCCTGGTGGGTCAACCTGGAGGACGCGGGCGGCAACAACGTGTTCGAGGGCGGCTTCCTCGGACTGGACAACATCGGCCCGATCGACCGCTCGCACCTGCCGGTCGGCGGTGTCCTGGAGCAGTCCGACGCCACCGGCTGGATGGCCTTCTACGCGATCGCGATGGCCGCCATCGCCGGCGTCCTGCAGCGGGCCGGCCAGCGGCCCGCG
>PMOU01000161.1:494-4053 GCA_003161205.1 Actinomycetota bacterium
GGCTGGATCACCGAGTCGCTCACCGTCGGCAAGCAGTTCGCCGGCCTGCTCCGCCGGCAGGGCATGACCGACCTGGACTCACTCGGTGACCAGGTCCCGGTCCGCGGTGCGCCCGGTGACCGGCACCTGCTGCTGAGCGTCACCGGCCTGGACCGCCTGGAGAAGATATTCGCCAAGCTCTTCGACACGGGCGAGTTCCTGTCCCCGTACGGCCTGCGCGCCCTGTCCGCCTACCACCGTGACCACCCGTACCAGCTCCAGGTCGAGGGCCTGACCGCGGCGGTCGACTACGAGCCGGCCGAGTCCACCACGGCCATGTTCGGCGGCAACTCCAACTGGCGCGGACCGCTGTGGTTCCCGCTGAACTACCTGGTCATCAGCGTGCTGCGGCGCTACTACCACTTCTTCGGTGACGAGCTCACCATCGAGTACCCGACCGGCTCGGGGCACCGCGTGCCGCTGGACGTGATCTCCATGGACCTGCAGGACCGGCTCATCGCCCTGTTCACCGTCGGCCACGACGGGCGGCGGCCCTGCTTCGGGTGGGTCGACAAGCTGCAGCACGACCCGGCCTGGAAGGACAACCTGCTGTTCAACGAGTACTTCCACGGTGACAACGGCGCCGGGCTCGGCGCCTCGCACCAGACCGGATGGACCGGGCTGATCGCCGACGTGATCCGCCGCCGCCACGGCCAGGTCGCCTCCGTCAGCGACGTGATCGGCGGCTTCACCCGGACCCCGTCCGCCCCGAACCCGTAATAAAAATCAATTCCCGGAACGGACGGTGGCGCCTGCCCACCCGGACTCCATCGTCCGCTCAGGGGCCGCCCTCGGCGTGCCGGTCCCGAAGCGCGTCCAGCGTCCGGCGCATGCCGCGCTGCACCGCGTCGATGAGGTAGGGCCGCAGCCGGGCGGCCGGGACGATGGTGTGGACCGAGCCCACGTCGCGGGCCCGCTCGATGCTGTGCACGCGGTCGAACTCGTCCGCGACCTGCCCGAGCTTCTCCGAATGCACCGTGCGCCGGGCCAGCGCCAGCTCGGCTCGGAGCCGGGAGGCTTCATCGCGGGCACCGCTGCCGGTGGCCTGGGCGATCTGGGCCTTCAGGTCAGCCACCCGGGGATCGCCGTCGGTGCGCTTGCGGACGTCGGCGGCGAAGACCACCGCGGCGGCGGGCGCGCCGCCGATCACCGACGCGTAGGAGCCCGCCACGGCGGCGATCTCCATGTTGTCGTTGAGCGTCCCGGAGAACACCACGAACGCCCCGCCGTGGTAGCGGGAGACCACGCAGAACACGATCGGGCCGTCGAAGTTGATCACCGCGCGGCCGATCTCCGCGCCGTACTCGAGCTGGAGCTGGCGCAGCGACTCCGGTGAGCCGTCGAAGCCGGACAGGTTGGCCAGGATCACCAGCGGCCGGTTCCCGCTGGCCGCGTTGATCGCCCGTGCGGTCTTCTTCGACGACCGGGGGAACAAGGTGCCGGCGGTCCACTGCGACGGGCCGTCCACCGGGTGGGCGCCGCGGCGCGGCACCGGACGCGACTCGAAGCCGATCAGCGCGACCGGCTGGCCGCCCAGGTGCGCGTCGAGCACCACGGCCGACTCGGCGTCGGCCATGTCCGCCCAGCGCTCGAGCACCGGGTGGTCGGCGTCGGCGACACCGCGCAGCAGCGAGCGCATGTCGAACGGCTTCTTGCGCTCGGGGTTGGTTGCGGCATCGAAGATCTCGCCGAGCACGCTGAAGCCGCCGCCCGGCGCGTGATGCGGTGAGGTGGAAATGTCCCGGTCGGCGGGGTCGGTGGTCGGGGCCGGCCGGGGAAACCGGTCACCGGGGGCCCGGTACGTGTGCTCGTAATGGGTGAGCAGCACGTCGACGGCCGATGACAGGTCGGGAGCCCAGTACTGGGCCTCGCCGTTCGGGCCCATGATCCGGTCGTAGCCGCCGATGCCGAAGTTGTCCTCGGCGGAGACCCCGCCGGAATAGTCCAGCGACTGTTTCCCGGTCAGGACCATGGCCGAGTCCGGGGTCATGATCAGGATGCCCTTGGTGTGCATGAGCATCGTGGCCTCGGCGTTCCAGTACGGCTGGGCACCGACGTTGATGCCGGTGACCACCACGTTGATCTCGCCGCCGTCCTGGGTGAACTCGACGATCCCGCGCAGCACCCGGGAGATCCAGTCCATCGACTCGGTGCCGGAGTCCATCGAGATCTTCGCGCCCGCGGAGATGGCGAACCACTCCACCGGTGCGTGCAGGCGCCGCGCCAGGTCGATGGCCGCGAGTATCCGGCGGCACTCCGGCTCGGCGATCGCGCCCAGCGCGTGCGTCGGGTCACCCAGCAGCACGACGCGGCGCATGCCGTCGGCGTAACGCGCGGTCGGCACGGTGACCACGCCGAGCACCAGGTTGGCCGTGTTCGACCCCGGGGCGCGGTCCACCGGCACCGGGGCCCCGGCGTCGTCGAGGTCGTACTCGGTGAACGTGCCGGGGGAGCCGCCGCGGTCCGGCGAGCGGGTGATCAGCGGGATGAGCTCGTAGGGGTAGACGGCGCCGCGGCGGCGGGCCCGGATGACGTTCTGCGTGTAGGCGTTGAGCTCGCGCAGCGGCTGGGGTGGCGGGTCGGTGATCCGCAAGGTCAGCCCCGCCCCCGGCGGACGGGACATCCGCAGCATCAGCTCCCGGGGTGCGCCGCTCCCGTCCGCGGCCCGGAACTGCACCATCACCTGTTCCAGCCCGAGCGCCTCGGTGCGCGGCGCGAGTGACCTGATGACCTGGTCGAAGTCGGTGAGCGGTACGTCCACCTCTGGCCAGACGTAGAGCTTGACGCGGTTCCAGTCCAGCCTGGCCAGCTCGCGGTCGGCGGTGCGGGCGGAGCGCAGGCTGTCCAGGCAGGCGTCCAGGACGCGCTCAAGCTGCGGCAGGCCGCGTATCCGTCCGTCCTCGTCGCGCAGGACGGTCAGGTCGCGGACGTCGGCGAGGGCGATGAGCCGCCGGTCGTCGGGGACCTGCCGGCCCTGCGCGCGGAACAGGTGCACGCCGGGGGCCGCGGGCAGCTGGGTCAGCTCGAATCCGGAGAACCGCCACAGGCCCAGTCGCTCGGCCACCAGCGGGTGCAGGCCGCGCTGGGTCCGCTCTTCGGTGACCACCCCGTCCGGTCCCCGGACGAAGGTGTACCAGGTCGGCCCGCCGTCCTCCGCGCCGTCCGGCCTGCGCACCGCCACCGCGATCCGGCCGACCGCGGGCGGGATGGACCCGAGCGTGCCGCGGATCCGGTCCGCCCGGGCGTCGGGGTCGTCGTCGCGTTCGCCGGCCGCGCCGGAGGTGAGGTAGAGATCGACGAGCACGGTGCGGTCCGGCGGGAGCTCGTCGAGCAGCGGGGGCAGCACCAGCTCGGATAGGCCGGTCCCGGCCGTCTCGTCGGCCACGGTCGCGAGCACCAGGTAGTCACGACCGTGGTGGACGTACTGCGCCGTCAGCAGCGGCTGGCCGCCCCGCTCGGTGACCTCGACGTGTGCCAGCGGCCTGATCCGGTAGTACCGCCGGGTCATCACCTCGAGCAT
>PMOU01000311.1 GCA_003161205.1 Actinomycetota bacterium
CGGCGGCCGACGCGGCGGCGAAAGCGGCCGAGGCGGTCGCGGCCCAGATCAAGCGCAGCGAGGAGCGCTACCGCTCGCTGGTCCAGGGCGGGGCCCAGGTGGTCTGGGTGGCGGCGCCCGACGGCGCGATGAACGAAGACTCGCCGGAGTGGCGGTGGATCACCGGCCAGTCGATCGAGCNNTCCATCCACCCCGAGGACCGGGAACGGGTCGAGCGCGACTGGCGGGAGTGCGTCCGGACCGGCAAGGTGTTTGACGACCGCTACCGGATCCGCACCAAGGCCGGCTCCTACCGGCACTACGACGTCCGGGCGGTGCCGATCGAGCGGGGCGGCAAGATCGCCGAATGGGTCGGGGCCAGCACCGACGTNNCAGCGCGAGGCCGAGGAGATGCGCGGGCGGCTGACCGAGCAGCTGTCGGCGGCGGCGCTGCGCACCGCGCGGCTCCAGCAGGCCACCTCCATGCTGGCCGAGGCGCTCACCGTCGAGCAGGTCGTCGAGGTCATCACCGAGGTGGGCCGGACGGCGATCGGGGCGCTGCGCTCGGCGGTCGCGCTGCTCGACTACGACAGTGCCCGGCTGCGGGTCGTCAACGACGACCTGCGCAACGCGCCCGACTCGGCGGGCGGCGAGCTGACCCTGTCCTCGCCGAGCGTGATGACCAAGGCGATCGCGACCCGGCGTCCGGTGCTGGTCGAAGACCCGGATGATCTGCGCAGGCAGTTCGAGGGCGAGCTCGACATCGACCCGGAGCGGGTCGCCGCGTCCGATGAGCGCTCCTGGCTGGGCCTGCCGCTGCTGGCGGCCGGCGCGCCGCTCGGTGCGCTGCGGTTCTCCTTCGGCCGGCCGAGGAAGATCACCGAGGAGGAGCGGGTCTTCCTCGAGGCGCTGGCCGGCCAGTGCTCACTCGCAGTAGAGCGCGCGTCCATGTACGAACGGGAGCACACGACGGCGGAGACGCTGCAGCGCAGCCTGCTCCCCGATCAGCTGCCCAGCGTGCCCGGCCTGGTGCTGGCGGCCAAGTACCGTCCGGCCAAGAACATGGATATCGGCGGCGACTGGTACGACGCGTTCCGGCTGGCGGATCACCGGCTGGCCGTGGCGCTCGGCGACGTGATGGGCAAGGGCCTGACCGCGGCGGCCGGGATGGGCCGGGTGCGCAACGCGCTGCGCGCGCTCGCGCTGACCGATCCCCGTCCGGCCGCGGTGCTCGGCGGCCTGGACCGCCTGTTCAGCGCGACTGAGCAGGAGGAACAGGTGACCACCGTCGCCTACCTGGTGATCGACCCGGAGACCGGCCAGGGGGTGCTCGGGAATGCTGGCCACCTGCCGGCTCTTGTCCTGGAGGCAGGCTGCGCCCCGCGGTTCGACCAGGCTGAGGCGGGTACCCCGCTGGGCTGGGCCAGCCCGCGCAAGCAGCACGCGTTCAACCTCAAGCCAGGGAGCACGGCGGTTTTTTATTCTGATGGTCTGGTGGAGAACAGGAATCGTGGCCTGGACTCAGGTCTTGACGAGCTGGCCGCGGTGGCCGCACGTGCCGATGCGGACGTGCTGGCCCACCCCGAACGGTTTCTCGAGTACCTCGTGGAACGTATGCTCGCTGGTCACGAGCAAGACGACGACGTCACGGTGCTTGTTATGCACGTACCAGTTGGCGGTGCACGATGAGGGGGACCCCGGCCGAGGCGTACAAGTCACTCCCGGCCGGAGCCTATGGTGATTGAGTGGGAGGCAGGCGGGTTGATTTTGTCCCGAGTGGCATCTATTCAGCGAAGGAAGGGGTGACCGTGGTCGTGAGCGCTGCCAATTCCGCAGCGCGGAAGCGCCCCAGGACTCCGGACGCCAAGCCCCGGGCCGTCGAGGATCAGGCGGTGCACGCGGCTCCGCGGCCAGCCGGTCCTGGATCCAAGGACCCGGACGAGCGTTCCGAGGTGCGCGCCGACGCGGATGCCAGCCTGATCGCGGTCGATCTCGACAGCGCAGATCTGGATAGGGCGGATCTCGATACCGACGCGGATCCGGAAAGCGCGGATCTCGTCGACCTCGAAGATCTCGACGACGCCGACGACGTGGACCTGCAGGCGGTGCTGGCCGATCCGGACCTGGACGAGCCCGACATCGCCGACATCGTCGATGTCGCCGTGGCCGACGACCTGGCGGGCGACGAGGTCGACGTACCGGAGGTCGCTGACGGCGCGGACGGGCCCGGGCCGGGCCGCCCGGCCGCGGTAGCCGACGGCGACGCCGAGGGAACCGAAGCCGCCGCGGGTGCGCGCGTGGTCAAGATCGCACCGGACGGCGGCGGCGAGGACGAGGAGATCTTCGTCTTCGGCGACGACGACGATGATCTTCCGGCCGCGCAGGTGGCGGTCGCGGGCGCGACCGCGGACCCGGTCAAGGACTACCTGAAGCAGATCGGCAAGGTGCCGCTGCTCAACGCCGAGCAAGAGGTCGAGCTGGCCAAGCGGATCGAGGCGGGCCTGTTCGCCGAGGAGAAGCTGGCCGAGGGCGGCCGCGGGTTGCATACCGAGGCGCGCATCGACCTGGAGTGGATCGCCGAGGACGGTACCCGGGCGAAGAATCACCTGCTCGAGGCGAACCTGCGGCTGGTGGTGTCGCTGGCCAAGCGGTACACCGGGCGCGGNNGGCTACAAGTTCTCCACCTACGCCACCTGGTGGATCCGGCAGGCGATCACCCGGGCCATGGCGGACCAGGCGCGCACCATCCGGATCCCGGTGCACATGGTCGAGGTGATCAACAAGCTGGCCCGGGTGCAGCGCCAGATGCTGCAGGACCTGGGCCGTGAGCCCACGCCGGACGAGCTGGCCGTCGAGCTCGACATGACCCCGGAGAAGGTCGTCGAGGTGCAGAAGTACGGCCGTGAGCCGATCTCCCTGCACACCCCGCTCGGCGAGGACGGCGACAGCGAGTTCGGCGACCTGATCGAGGACTCCGAGGCGATCCAGCCCGGCGAGGCGGTCAGCTTCACCCTGCTGCAGGAACAGCTGCATTCGGTGCTCGACACCCTGTCCGAGCGCGAAGCCGGCGTCGTCTCGATGCGCTTCGGCCTGACCGACGGCCAGCCGAAGACCCTGGANNCCCGCGAGCGGATCCGCCAGATCGAGTCCAAGACGATGTCCAAGCTCCGGCATCCCTCAAGGTCCCAGGTTCTCCGCGACTACCTGGATTAAAAGACCTTTTTTTCCGAACGATTCGTACCGCCTGCCCCGGGCCGCCCGCCAGCGGCCCGGGGCATCGCGCTTTCCCGTCCCTCAGCCTTGCTGCCCCTCAGCCTTGCCGGACCGCGGTGACCGCTACCGTGGTGTATTTCATCGTGACGCTGCCCCCCAGCGCGTCGATGGCGGCCCCGGTGCTCGCCAGCACCTCCGCCACCTTGTCCGGCGGGAGCCAGGTCAGACCCCCTTGGGTCGGCATCAGGTCCAGCAGCTCGTCCCGGGTGTAGGACTGCTCCCAGTCGTACCGCCACTGCTCCGGATCGCTGAACGCGCTCGCGTCCCGGATACCCTCGGCCTGCTTGGCGAAGATCACCTGGTAGGCGTCCAGCGCTGGCCTGGCCGGCTGGCCGTTGCGGCTGAACGGGGAGTCGGGTGCCACCCGCCGGTAGACCGCCGCGAACGCTTCCGCCACAGCGGGCGGAAGTGAGAACACCTGGTGGAACGCCGCCAGCCGGCCGCCAGGGCGCAGCACGCATGCCGCCTTGGCCGCTCCGGCGACCGGGTCGACCCAGTGCCAGGCCGTCCCCGCGATGACCGCGTCGAACTCCCGGCCGGCGGCGTCCCAGTCCTCGAACGTCGCCACCTCGACCTCGACCCCGCTCCGCCGCGCGAAGTCCGCCATCCGCGCGTCGGGGTCGACGCCGAGCACCGTGCAGCCAGCCGCCTGGAACTGCCGGGCCTCGATGCCGGTGCCGCAGCCGACGTCCAGGACATCAGGCCCGGGGCTGGCGGCGACGAGCCGGTCCACCAGGGCATCGGGGTAGCGGGGCCGGGTCCGGTCGTAGCGTTCGGGGTCCGTGCCGAACGACTCCGCCACCCGCCGGAGCCGGTGCGGTTCTGGCCGGTGCGGGGCGGACCCGGGTCGGTGGGGGTCGGGCCCGGAGGGACGAGACTGCTCCGGCGGTATAGTGGGCATGCGCCCACTGTAAATGGGCACCTGCCCACTTGGCGACTGGTTTCGCGCCTGGCGAAGGAGGTGTGGACGGTGCCGACGGGCGTTGCCATCCGCGACCCGCGCGCCCAGCTGTTCGACGCGGCCGAGCGGATCCTGCTCCGGGCCGGGCCGAACGCGCTGACCAGCCGGGCGGTCACCACCGAGGCCGGGGTGGCCAAGGGCGTGCTGCACCGGCACTTCGCCGACTTCGACGCCTTCCTCGCCGAGCTCGTGCTGGACCGCGCTCGCCGGGTGAACGCCCAGGCCGCCGCCCTGCGCGCGTCCGCCGGGACCGGCACCGTCGCCGGTAACCTCACCGGCGCGCTGACCGACTTGTTCGGGTCGGTCGCGGTGGCGATCGTCGCCCTCGTCACCTTCCGCGATGACCTGCGCGCCCGGCTGCGCCAGAGCAGGCCGGCCGGCGTCCCGGTCCTGACCGAGGCCGTGGCCATGATCGCCGCCTATCTCACCGCCGAGCGCGACCTGGGCCGCATCGCGGCCGACGCCGACGTCGGGACGCTCGCGCCCACGCTGATCGGGGCCGGGCACCTCCTGTTCGCCGGCACCGAAGGCGCCCCGCCGGCGCCCGGAGCCGTCCGCAAGATGGTGACCACGGTCATCGCCAGCGTCCTGCCCGCACCGCCGCCGTGACCGCCCCGGACCCCTACCAGCCGCCCAGACGCCGGTGTCTGGGCACAAAGAAAACCGACGTCAACAACAGAACTGACGTCGGCGTCCTTGCCGGCCTGACTGTGGCCGCGCTGCTATTGAGGTTGCGGCTCTGACAGCCGGTTGCTCTCGTCCTGAATATCCACGGCGACCTTGGCCAGCGCCTGGGCATGCTCGCGGCCATGGTGCGCACAGAAAAGCAGCTCTCCCGCGTTAGCGAGGAGCACGCGAACGTACGCCTGGGCTCCGCATCGATCGCAGATGTCCAACGCGGTCAGCGGCTTGGTGGGGGCTATAGCTCCGTTCAACGTCGCCTTCCTCTCGCGTCGTGCCTCCGGCCTCTATATCCGTCTGGCTCCGGTTTTCTGCCCTTACTGCTCAGCACAACACATACCCCGCCGTGAGCGTTCCCCACTTCGAGTGGTGTACGCCACAAGCGAAACCGCCCCCGGACTCAGCGTGGTCACATCTGTCACTATGACCACCCTCCTGTCACTACGACCACCCACTAGACCACGCAGTGCCCGCGTCCTACCGGTACTCGGGGGGCAAAACCGGTAGCACACAGGCACCGTGTGTTTCTTACCTGACTGATACCCCGATTGCGGGCCGATGATGCATTCATGACGATGCGATCGGGATTTCGCGCGGCCGCCGCGTGGCATGCGGCCGGCAGCCCGTGCGGAACGCTACCCTTCGAATAGGGCCCGCGTGGGCCATGTCCCGTCTTCGGAAGGAGATCGGCCGCTCGTGCCCACCCTCACCGCTGCTCCCGTGACCCCTTCGGTCCCAGTTCCGGCTAACACAGCTCCTGACGCTTACACCGCCCGGCACCTGTCGGTCCTGGAAGGCCTGGACGCGGTGCGCAAGCGTCCCGGCATGTACGTCGGGTCGACCGACGGCCGCGGGCTGCAGCACTGCCTGTGGGAGATCATCGACAACGCGGTGGACGAGGCGCTGGGCGGGTACTGCTCGCGGATCGACGTAGTGCTGCACGCCGACGGCTCCGCCGAGGTCAGGGACGACGGCCGNNAAGCTCACCGGCGTGGAGCTGGTGATGACCCGGCTGCACGCGGGCGGCAAGTTCGGCGGCGGCTCGTACACGGCCTCCGGCGGGCTGCACGGGGTCGGCGCCTCGGTCGTCAACGCGCTGGCCTCGCGGTTGGACGTGGAGGTGGACCGGGAAGGGCAGACCTGGACGGCCAGCTTCCGCCGCGGCGTCACCGGCGAATTCAGCGCACCCGGCCCCGACGCGGATTTCACCAAGCGATCCGGTCTGCGGCAGCTCGGCCGGGCCAAAGGCGGCCTGGCCAAGAAGGCCACCGGGACCAGGATCAGGTTCTGGCCGGACCGGCAGGTGTTCCTCAAGGACGCCAGGTTCAGCTTCGACGCGCTGACCGAGCGGGCCAGGCAGACCGCCTACCTGGTGCCGGGCCTGGCCATCAGCATCCTCGAGGAAGCCCCCCAGACCACTCAGACCACTCAGACCTCCGACGCCTCCGGGACGCCCGAGAGCGACGCGCCGCGGCACGCGGAGTTCCGTTTCGACGGCGGCATCAGCGAGTTCTGCACGCACCTGGGGTCGGGTGAGGCGGTCACCGAGGTGCTGCGCCTGACCGGATCGGGCCAGTTCACCGAGACCATCCCGGTCCTGGACGACCGCGGCCACATGACCGCTACCGAGGTCGAGCGCGAGCTGAACGTCGACGTCGCCCTTCAGTGGGGGACGGGCTATGACGGCGTGGTCCGCTCGTTCGTGAACGTCATCGCCACCCCGCACGGCGGCACGCACGTCACGGGCTTCGAGCGGGCCCTGGTCAAGACGCTGAACGACCAGCTCAAGGCGGCCCGGCTGCTGAAGGCCGGCGACGATCCCGTCACCAAGGAGGACGTGCTCGAGGGCCTGACCGCCATCGTCTCGGTCCGGCTGCCCGAACCGCAATTCGAGGGGCAGACCAAGGAGGTGCTCGGCACCCCGGCCGCCTCCCGGATCGTGGCGCAGGTGGTGGGCGCCCAGCTCGGCACCTACCTGGAGACCCCGCCGCGGGGCGCCAAGCAGCAGGCCCGTGCGGTCCTGGACAAGGTGGTGTCGGCGGCCAAGGCGCGGATCGCCGCCCGCGAGCACCGCGACAACCAGCGCCGCAAGTCGGCCCTGGCNNTCGTCGCTGCCGGCCAAGCTGGTTGACTGCCGGTCGGCCGATGACCGCAGTGAGCTGTTCATCGTCGAGGGGGACTCGGCGCTGGGCACCGCGAAGATGGCCAGGGACTCGGAGTTCCAGNNAGTTCGTTCGACCTGGACTCGGCGAGGTACCAGCGGATCATCTTCATGGCGGACGCCGACGTCGACGGCGCCCACATCCGCACCCTGCTGCTGACGCTGTTCCACCGGTACCTGCGTCCGATGCTCGAGGCCGGCCGGGTCTTCGCCGCGGTCCCGCCGCTGCACCGGGTGGCGCTGAAGAATGTCCGCAAGGGCCAGCCTAAGTACCAGTACTGCTATTCGGACGCCGAGCTGCACCGCACGCTGCTCGAGCTCGAGCGTCGCGGTCAGCGCTGGGAAGAGCCGGTCCAGCGGTACAAGGGCCTGGGCGAGATGGACGCGTCGCAGCTCGCCGAGACCACCATGGACCCCCGGCACCGTACCCTGCGCCGGATCAGGATCGAGGACGCCGACGGGGCCGCGGACGTGTTCAGCCTGCTGATGGGCTCCGAGGTCGCCCCCCGCCGTGACTTCATCGTCGGCGGCGCCGCCGAGCTCGACCCCTCCCGCATCGACATCTAAGCGGAGACCGCGGACCCGCACCGCGCGGACCCACACCGCGCGGAGCTACAGCACCCGGACCGAGCCGCCGATCACCGCCAGCGGGCCGGATAGCCCGACGCCCGAGCCGTCGCGGCGCCCCACCGGGTCCGGCAGGGCGACCGGGGTGCCTGACTCGCTGGCGCCCACCGCGGGGGCCGGGCCGGCCCAGGCCGCCACCAGCGTGTCCTCGCCCTTGAGGAAGCGATGGCAGCGGACGCCGCCGGTGGCGCGGCCCTTGGCCGGGTACTCGTGCATCGGGGTGACCTTCACGCTGTCCGCCGCCGCCCCCGGCAGGGCGCCGGCGCTGCCCGCGACGGTCACCACCACGGCGGGGGAGTAGGAACCGGGCTCCCCAGAAGGCGACCCGGCGGCCGCGTCCGCGTCCACAGAACCGAACCACACCGCCGATGCGCCCGCCGCCAGCCTGACGCCGGCCATCCCGCCCGCCGCCCGGCCCTGCGGGCGTACCAAGGACGCAGCGAACCGCAGCAGCTGCGCGTCGCTGGTGATGAACACCAGCTCCGCCGCTTCGCTGTCCACCTGCGCGGCCCCGACGACCCGGTCGCCGTCCTTCAAGGTGATCAGCTCGAACTCGTCCCTGGCCTGCGGATAATCGGGCAGCACCCGCTTGACGACGCCCTCGGCGGTACCCAGCGCGACACCAGCACCTGGCGAGTCGACGGGGCACAGCGCGACCGCCGTCTCCCCGCGCGACAGCTCGGTGAACTCGGTGACCGGCGTGCCGCCCGCCAGCGAGGTGGACCCATAAACGCCCGCGCCCGGCGGCAGGGCGGGGACCTCCAGGACGTTCAGCTTGACGAGCCGTCCCGCCGACGTCACCACCCCGATCGTGCCGCGGACCGTGGACCGGGCCGTCGAGGTGATCACGTCCTGCGCGGAGCGGGGCGCACCGTCGGGGGGAGGAACCACGGCTCGTTCGGGAAAATGACCTGACTCATCGGAATCGCTGACCGCGACCCGCGCCAGCAGGCCTGTCGCGGACATCAGCACCACGCACGGGTCGTCGGCGACCTCCAGCGGGACCGCCGCCGTCAGCGCCTGCCCGCCGCCCTCGAGCAGGACTGTGCGCCGCGGGGTGCCGAACTTCTTCGCCACCTCCGCCAGCTCGTCGCTGACCACCGTGCGCAGCCGCGCCTGGGACTCCAGGATCTCGGTCAGCTCGGCGATCTCAGCCCGCAGCGTGTCCTGCTCCCGGTCGAGCTCCAGCCGGTCGTAGCGGGTCAGCCGGCGCAGCGGCGTGTCCAGGATGTACTGGGCCTGGATCTCGGACAGCTCGAAGATGTCGATCAGCCGCTGCTTGGCCGCGGCGGAGTCGTCGCTGGTCCTGATGACCTGGATGACTTCGTCGATGTTGAGCAGCGCGATGAGCAGGCCGTCGACGAGGTGCAGGCGCTCCAGCCGCTTGCGGCGGCGGTGCTCGGTCCGGCGCCTGACCACCTCGAGCCGGTGCGCCACGTAGATTTCCAGCAGCTCGCGCAGCCCGAGCACCCGGGGCTGGCCGTCGACCAGGGCGACGTTGTTGATGCCGAAGGTCTCCTCCATCGGCGTCAGCCGGTACAGCTCGGCCAGCACGGCCTCGGGATTGAAGCCGCTGCGGATCTCGATCACCAGGTGCAGGCCGCGCCGCCGGTCGGTGAGGTCCTTGAGGTCGGCGATGCCGTTCAGCTTCTTGGCCTGCACCAGGTCCTTGATCCGGGCCATGACCTTCTCCGGGCCGATGCTGTAGGGCAGCTCGGTGACCACGATGCCGGTGCGCCGGGGGGTGATCTGCTCGATGGTGGCCGTGGCCCGGGTGCGGAAGATGCCCCGGCCGGTCTCGTACGCCTCCCTGATACCCTCCAGCCCCACGATCTTGCCGCCGGTGGGCAGGTCGGGGCCGGGGACGAAGCGCATCAGCGTTTCCAGTGACGCGTCCGGGTTCTTGATCAGGTGCCGGGCGGCCGCGACCACCTCGACCAGGTTGTGCGGCGCCATGTTGGTGGCCATCCCGACCGCGATGCCGGCCGTGCCGTTCACCAGCAGGTTGGGGATCCCCGCGGGCAGCACGTCGGGCTGGGTCTCGCTGCCGTCGTAGTTCGGGATGAAATCGACGGTGTCCTCGTCGATCGAGGCGACCATCTCCATCGCGGCCGCGGTCAGCCGGGCCTCGGTGTAGCGCATGGCCGCGGGGGAGTCGTCGCCGCCCATGCTGCCGAAGTTCCCGTGCCCGTCCACCAGCGGCAGCCGCATCGCCCACGGCTGGGCCATCCGGGCCAGCGCGTCGTAGATGGCCGAGTCGCCGTGCGGATGCAGGCGGCCCATCACCTCGCCGACNNGGCTTCAGGCCGTCCCGCGCGTCCGGGAGGGCGCGCTGGTAGATGACGCTGTAGGCGTACTCGAGGTAGCTGCCGCGCATCTCCTCGGCGACGTCGATGTCAACGATGTTCTCTTCGAAATCCTCTGGGGGCGTCGTGGTACCGCCTCGCCGTGCTGCCATACCGAACATTCTGCCGTGTCCGCCGCCCCCCGCGAGTCATCCCGCCCCCGCCCGCCGGCGTTTCGCCCCCATAACGGAGTCGGTGGCCCCCCGGCTACCCACTTACGTACCTGGGGGGCCACCGACACCCCCGTGACCTACGTCGCGGAGAAGCCGCCGTCCACATGCAGCGTCTGCCCGGTCACGTAGTCACTCGCCCGGGAGGCCAGGAACACCGTCATCCCGGCGAAGTCCGCGGGCTCCCCGTTCCGCCCCACCATCGTCCGCGCCGCC
Organism: Actinomycetota bacterium; assembly: GCA_003161205.1. The sequence goes on from PMOU01000311.1 coordinate 10,414, forward strand.
ATCGCCGCCGAACGCACCGGGTCACCCGCCACCCTCGCGTTCAGCCGGCTCGGCACGAAACCCGGGCAGACCGAGTTGCAGCACACGCCAAACCTTGCCCACGCCTCGGACTGCGACCGCGTCAGCGCGGCCAGGCCGCCCTTGGACGCCCCGTAGGCCCCGCTGTCAAAGAACGCCCGCTGGGCCTGCTGCGAGGTCACGTTGATGATCCGGCCCCAGCCNNACCAGGATGTCCGGCGGCCCGAACGCCGCGGCCGCCTCCTCCCCGGCCCGCTCAACCTCGGAACGGTCGGCCAGGTCCGCGCTGACCCAGGCGCCCTGGCCGTGGCCGCTGTCTCCGCGCAGCGCCTCCGCCGCCGCCGCCAGCCGCTGCGCGTCGCGGGCGACCAGGACCACCTGCGCTCCGGCCCCGGCCAGCGCCGCGGCCATGCCCGCCCCGATCCCCGAACTCCCGCCGGTGATCACGGCCACCCGGCCGGCCAGCGAGAAAAGATCCTCCAGGAACGCCGTCACAGCACCGGACGGGCACCGATGAGGTTCAGGGCGTGCGCGGCCAGCCGGCAGCCGCTGCCCAGCGCCTCGCCCGGCGGCTTCTTGTCCATCCAGGCGGGCAGGAAGCCGGCGATGAACGCGTCACCGGCGCCGGTGCCGTCGATGACGCGGTCCACCGGCGGGGCCGGGACCCGCACCGGCGGCCGTCCGTTGGCGTAGAACAGCGAACCCTCGGCGCCGAGCTTGACGGCGACGTGCGGATACCAGGCGGTCAGCACGCGCGCGGCCTGCTCGGGGTCATCGCGCCCGGTCAGCACCTTGGCCTGGGCGGCGTTGACGAACAGCAGCACGGCCCCGGCGGACAGCTCGAGAAAGGGCTCAGCCCCGGCGCGTTCCAGCGGCGCCGCGGACGCCCCGTCCACCGACGCCGTCATGTTGGTCCGCCGCGCGTAGTCGATCGCGGCCAGGCCCGCCGCCCGCGCGCCCTCGGACAGCAGCGTGTACCCCGAGACGTGCAGGTGGGCGCCGGGCACGAACAGGTCGTGCGGCAGGTCGTCGGGGGACAGCGCCGCGTTCGCGCCCGGGTCCGACAGCATGGTCCGCTCGCCCTTGTGGGTCACCATCACCACGCAGGTCCCGGTCGGCCGCTCCGGGTCCATCACCAGCCGGGCGTCGACGCCGTAGCCCATGAGCTCCATGTCGCGGTTGCGCCCGGCGATGTCCGCGCCTCGCCGTCCCACGAACGCCACGTCGCCGCCGTCGGCCGCCAGCCAGGCGGCTATATTGGCCCCGGAACCGCCGCCGTGCATCGTCACGCTTGCGGGCGTGTCACTGCCGCGGGCAAGCGGCAGCGTCGCGTGGGCGACCGCGTCCGTCATCAGGTCGCCTATGACTACCACGCGCGCCATAGTCGTATCATCCCATCGCTGTCCGACCCGAGGAGAGCTAACTCCCGGAACCCCCACCGGCTTCCTACGGTAGCGGCCAGCAGGCTCGGCTGACCAGCATGCGGAGCAGACGGCGCGCTGTATGGCCAGGTAACACGCGGCACGGGGCCGGATTGTCACCGTACCGTGATCTAATTACGCCTTTGTCACCATGTGGTCATCGAAAGTACCCGTCCGGCGATGACCACTTCCGCCTCTTCCGACTCGGCCGCGAGGGCCTGATTCAGCCGCCCCAGCTCGTCCCGGAACAGCCGGCCGGCCGGTGTGGCCGGCACTACGCCCATCCCGGCCTCGTCGCTGACCGCGACCACGAGGGCCCTGGCCTGCCGCCACGCCGCGATGAGGTCCGCGATCCGGCCCGCCACCTGGCTGGCGGCACACCCGCCCCAGCCGTCGCATTCGTCCAGCACCGCCGCCAGCCAGGTGCCGATCCCGTCGATGAGCACGGCCCCGCGCGCCGATGCGAGCACCCCGGCCAGGTCGGTGGTCTCAGCCGTCCGCCACCACGCGGGCCGCCGGGCCTGGTGCGCCGCCACCCGCGCCGCCCACTCCTGGTCGCCCGCGCCGTCCCGCCATCGCGGCGCAGTGGCCACGTAGGTCACCTCAGGCTCAGCCGCCAGCCGCAACTCCGCCCATTCCGATTTACCCGACCGCGCCCCGCCCATCACCAGGACCCGCCATGGCACCCAGGTGACGGTCAAATCTTTTTTCGCCGAACGGGCCGTGGTGACCAGCTCTCCGTCACCCGGCACCGTCACCCGCCAGAACGCGCACCGTCGCTCGAGTTCGGCGAGCCCGCTCACCCGGTGATCAGCGAACGCCACCGCCGTGATCGTGTCCGCCGTGACCAGCCCCCGGGCCCGCAGCCGCCCGAGCTGCGCCGGGTCGCCCAGCAGGTCAAGGAACGCGATGTCATAAGGAGCCGCCCCCTCCGGCGGATCCGGCACCGCCCCCGGCCCCGCCGGGTAAAGCAGCCGCCCCCCCTCCGGCGAAGTAACCTCCCAGCCCCCCAGTCCCGCCCCGTCCCGCGCCCTCAGCCCCGCCCCGTCCCGCGCATCCAGCCCCGTCCCGTCCCGCGCATCGGGCAGCCACCGCACCTCAAATCCCGCCGCCCCGTCCCCCGGCTCCTCCCCGGCCCCCAGCCGCAGTACCCCATCGACGACGATGGTCGACCTATTTCGTACGTCCCCGTCAGCCCGGCAGCGCAGGCAGGACGCGCACCGGCAGCCCGGCTCCGGCCAGCCGGAGCTCCCGCCCG
>PMOU01000030.1 GCA_003161205.1 Actinomycetota bacterium
TCGCTAGGGGGAACTTCGGTTTAAACGGGAGCCCTGAAAGGAGAAAGGGCCATTTCCTGACTGCTGCCGTGGTCTTCGCGAGGAGGAGAAGGGTCAAGGGCCGGAGAGCAAGAAATTTCGCTTTCTGAAAATTCTTGCGTGCCCTTGACGCCGACGAGGAGCGTAGAACAATTCAGGCGCAGGGATGGCCTTCCAGGGCACGGAGAACGGCCGGTTAGCAGGATTGGCCAGTGCTGGCCGATTTCCCCGGCCTGGTGGCGTGGCTGCTGACGGTATCCCGGCTTACACTGGCCGGGAGGGAGGGCGCCTGTCATGACTGCGGCTACCGGGACCGACGCTACGCGCCACCTGGCGGCGGCATCCCTGATCCGTGCTGTTCTCCTGGATGACGCGGACTCAGGCATCCTCATCTTGGACCAGCACGGCGCGATCGTGCCCGGGAACGATGAAGTCACCGCCTTCGTCCTGGCGGTAGCGAACGTCGCGAACAGGGCCCTGATCACAGCCCACGGCTGCCGGGTGGACCGCGCCATGAAGGTCTTGAGCGCGTGGATGGACGAATACGGCAAGCAGGCAGAGGCAGAGGCCCATGGCCGGCTCTGAGCCCCTCGATCACAACGCGCTGGCCCCGATGGCAGTCGGCGCTATTTACGCATTCCTGAACGGCGACACGCTCACGTTGCACCAGATCGAGACTGAGCTGGAGGATTCCGGTGTCTCCCGTTCCCAGATGATGGACACCTTCGCCGTGATGGCCGCGGCGATGCTCTCTGATGCGTTCGGCGGGCAGGTGAAGGCCAGTGCCTTCAGCGCCCGCTGGTTCCGCAAGATCACCACGAGGGAGGCCAGGCGGACCGCCCGGATAGCTGCCTAGCCTGCTTCCGGGCTCATGTCCGGTTCCGCAGAGTAGGCGTAGTAGTCGTTATCAGGGGCCGGTGATGGTTCAAGGCTGGCGGTCTCGGCCTCCAGCAGATCCGCGCTGGGCTCCTGTTCCGCCTGGTGCTCCCGCTGTGGCGGCCACGGCCGCCCCTCGGTCTCGGCCCGCTGCTGTTCTGCGGTCAGGGCCCGGTCTACGCCTTGGGCACCGGCTTCGAATTCCCGCCACCACTGGAGCATGGACTGATGCTCAGCGGGCTGCTCTGGCTTTGGCGCCTGGCCGCGGCGCTCAAGCTCGGCTAGGGCCTTGCCTGCTGTTTCCCTGGTCGCTGCGGTCCGCGCCGACCATGCCTCATGTTCGCTGTGGACCGCTTCAAGGCGTACCCTCTCCGCTTCGAGTGTTCTCGCGAGGTCCGCCGCGGCTGTCGCCTCTGCCTCGTCCTTGCGGATCTGGGCTTGTGCTGCCTGGTCCCGCCAGTCCGCCTCTGCCTGCGCGGTGGCCTTCAGCTGGTGACTGACATCTTGCGGTGCGGTTGCCTGGGCTCGTTCGCCTTCGAGCTGACGGCCTTCGAGCTCGCCCCGCGAAGCAGCGCGGATGAGGGCTTCCTCGTCCGGTATCTCAAGCGCCCGGATTGTGGCCTTCCTCATGGCGTAGAGCTGAGGGTTTCCGTGGTGCGGCTCCAGGCTGATGGCCTGGCCGGGGTCGGTGATGCCCTGGGCTTCCCGGTAGGCCGCCGCTATTCCGGCGCGGCGGGCGTAGTCCTCCCGCAGAACAGGAGAGGAGTCAGGATCTGGCGGCGTCCCGAGGCGGTCAGTCAGCCATGGCTCGGGCTTGTCAAGCATCCGCTGGCCCAGCTCAGCCGTCCGGCTGTCCAGCGCTTCCGCCGCCGCGTGCGCGAGCGCAGGAGCACTGGCGGGGGTACGCTCCGCCCACGCCGCCGTCCCTGTCTCGGCCGCCTGAATGCGGCTGAGCCTGCCATGGAGCACTGCCGAGACGGACCGTGCGCCTGTCATGGGACCGCTGGTGATCCTGGCTATCAGGGCGTTGATGTCTTCCCCTGATAGCTGCCTTTCCTGGAGTGCCTGATGGAGAACAGGCCGCTGGTGCTCCTTCATGTACCGGGTGAATTCATGCTCGGGCAAGACCGCTTTGACAGCATGGTCAATATCCGCGTGGGTGGTGTCCTTGACTGCGGCCGACCAGATGGTAAGGACGTGCCCGGTTCCCCCGGCCCATTCCTGCGCGGCGGTGATTTGCTCGGTCGCGGTCAGTTCCCGCGATGAACGCTCCATGATCGCGGCGAGAACTGCTTCGGGTGCAGCCTGCGGGTGACGCTCCCGGCCTTCGGGCGCGGTTTCCCCGGTGACCACCCACGCGTGATTGGCGTCGCGGCCCCGGGTGAGCGCGACGTACAGGGCTTCCCGCGACAGTGTGTCTGTCACCAGCAGATGCGCGAGATCAACGGTTCGGCCTTGCGCGACGTGGACATTCCCGGCGTACGCGAGTTCGGCGCCCTCCCGCAGGTAATCTCCCGGCACGGTGAACCGCGCTGACCATGTCCGGTCCGCTAGGAGCCGCCTCACCTGCACGCCGGCGCCGTCCGCTGCGGTGATCTTCAGCGTGTCCCGGTTGGTGAGCTGCTGGCCTCCCGCATCGATGTGCACGTTCAGCCGTGCCCGCACCAGGTCACCGACCCCTGCCCGGTTGCCGTCTGCCAGGTCGGTGCACGGGACGTGCACGGACCCTGCTGTGATCAGCTGAGCTTGCACCAGCCGCGCCAGTTCGGCTGCTTCGGCGTTGGAACCGGCCAGGAGAAGGACATCCTTGCCCCGCAGGTGATCCGCCAGCCATGCACCGGCTGCACGGGCGTATGCGGCCTCGCGGTGCAGACCCCGGATCCGCCCTCGGGTGTCGTAGGCGGCCAGCACCGACTTATCGTCCTGGCGGAGCCGCAGCGACGCGTCCCGCTCCCACCCGCTGGCGAACCTGCGGACCTCGGTCAGCTCGATGGCCCCGGGGGTTTCCGCGAGCATCCGGAACATCCCGCCTGCCTCGACGGGCCCGAGCTGCTCCGTGTCGCCAGTCGGCACGATCAGCGCCCCCGCTGACTTCGCGGCCGCCTGGATCAACGCCCAATCGGCGGTGGGCAGCTGCGAGGCTTCGTCCAGGACGAGGACGTCACCCTCATGCAAGGGAACCGGGTAACGGAGAAGATCGGACCCCTTGGTCTTCCCCAGGAAGGCGGCAATGTTGTAGGACTCCGCGAGGCCCTCGTTGGTCAGGACCCTGGCTGCGTTCTCGGCCACCGCCAGGCCGATGACGCGCCTGCCCGTCAGGGCGGTCCACGCCCTGGCGAACGCGGCCACGGTGTGCGTCTTACCCGCCCCGGCCGCCGCGGTGAGGATCGTCGTCGCGGTCGTGGTGGTCAGCAGCCGGGCCACCGCGTCCCGCTGCTCCCCGCTCAGGTCAGTGTCCCGCAGCACCGCCGTGGCCTGCCCGGCGGTGACCCGCTGCGGGACCGTCCGCCGGGCTTCCTCCAGGACCTGCTTCTCCAGGTCCAGGTGTCCCTCTGTCGCGTACCGGGCCTCGTTCGGCCGCCGGTAAATGCTGGTCCCGTCGCCCCGGACCTCCAGTGAGGACACGTCGACGATGTCCGGGGCCCCCGCCACCTGGATAGCCCCGGTCCCGCACCGCAGACCCGGACCGGCACAGGCCCGGTCCTGGAAGGCGCAGCAGCGCCTGCACGTCACCTCCGCCTGCTTCCCCAGCAGGTAGATGGTCCGCTTACTGGGCGGCTGGCCGTGGGTCTGGGTGTACTGCCCGATCAGCCCGGCCAGCTCTGCCGTGATGGCCCTGCGGCGGCTGGAGAACAGCGTCATGACCTGCTGGGAGATCCCGCCGACCTCGAAGCCGTTCCCGTCCTCACGGGGCACCATCACATAACCCCGGGCGGTCATCCGCCGGGTCATCTCCCGGGAGATCGTCGCCGCGATCGACAGCCGCAGCGCGTACAGCTGCTGCCCGTCCAGCGCCCGCCAGGCCTCATCTCCCCCGTCAGCCCGCTGCACCAGGTTCGCTACCGGCGCGTGAATATGAAGGTCAGGGTCACCATCACGGCTGATGTAATGGGTGAAGTACGTCACGATCAGGTCCGCGCCGTC
>PMOU01000323.1:0-862 GCA_003161205.1 Actinomycetota bacterium
TCGATGTGCGCGATGATGCAGAAGTTCCTGATCACGGCCTGTTCGGTGCCGGTCTTGCGATCCTGAGCCGGGCGGGTCCCTGGGGCCGGCTTACTGATAGGTGGCACACGCATCCGTTCGGGTTACTCGCCGTGCTTAGCTGGGCTTATCTGGGCTTATCTGGCGGGCTTTTCTGGCGGGCTGAATGCTCCATGATCCCATGCCCGGCCCAGTGCACCTGCCGTAAGCCGCGGTGTACGTGGCTTACGGCGCACTTTTAGCCTATGGTTTGGGTGCGGGGGTGCGGCTCGGATAAGCTTCGTCGTCGCGTCACCCCACAGACAACTTGAAGGACTCCCACGCGTGGCGAACATAAAGTCTCAGATCAAGCGCAACAAGCAGAACGAAAAGGCGCACCAGCGCAACAAGGCCGCCAAGTCCTCGCTGCGGACCTCCGTCCGTAAGTTCCGCGAGGCTGCGGACGGGGGCAACCTCGACGAAGCGGGCACCGCGCTGCGCGTCGCCTGCCGCCAGCTGGACAAGGCGGCGAGCAAGGGCGTCATCCACAAGAACCAGGCCGCGAACCGCAAGTCGGCGATAGCCAAGCGCTACGCCGAGCTCGAGCACGCAGACGCCAGCTAGCGCCGCCCCTCGGCTGCGCGAGATTGATGCGCGGGGCAACATTGTGTGTCGCCAGCGCCCGCATAGGGGAGTTGGCGACGCACGGTCTTCAGGCGCGGTCGGATACAGGGCTGAGTGCGGGCTTAGTAGTCTGCTTCGCCGGCCCGGCTGGCGACGATGCGGCGCACCGCCCGTTCGAGGGCGTAGCCTGCGCTGCTGGCCTCCCCCTTGACCTGCGCGTCCGCTTCCGCGACGGCGTGCA
>PMOU01000323.1:887-4333 GCA_003161205.1 Actinomycetota bacterium
CCGAGCAGGCGTACCCCCTGGGCGAGCGCGCTGCAGATCAGCACCGGCGAGACACCGGTCGACAGCGCCCAGCGCAGTTGCTCCAGGGACTGCACGAGGTGGCCTTCGACCGCCCGGTCGGCGACGGTGAACCCGGTGGCCTCCGCCCGGCCCCGGTAGTACCGGGCCACGCTCGCCTCGTCGATCTGGCCCTCGGTGTCGGCGGCGAGCTGGTCGCAGGCCGCCGCGAGCTCGCGCAGATCCGAGCCGACCGCATCCAGCAGCGCGCGGGCCGCCCCGTCGTCGGCGCGCTGGCCCGCCCGCCGGAACTCGGCCCGGATGAAGTCCAGCCGCTCGGCGAACCGGGTGACCTTCGGGCACTCGATCACGCCCGCGCCCGCGGCCTTGACGCTGGCCAGCAGGTCCTTCCCCTTGGCCCCGCCCGGGTGGGTCAGGACCAGGATCACGTCGGGCGCCGGGTTGGCCGCGTACCTGATCAGCTCGGCGGCCACGTCCTTGGTGACGTTCTGCGCGGACCGGACCACGAGCACGCAGCCGCCGCCGAACAGCGACGGTGAGGTGAGCGCTTCCAGCTCACCCGGCCCGAGCGCCGACCCCTCGAGGTCATGGACGTCCCCGTCGGGGACGGTCGCGACCAGTTCATGCACCGACCGGTCGATGAGGAATTCCTCCTCGCCGACCACGACCGTGACGGGGTGGTGTACCGCGGTGCGTGCAGCCATGACGGCAGCATGCCACGCCGACGGCGCGCACGCCGAATCGGCTCGCTAGGTGACCGGCTCGCCGCCGAGCCAGACGCGGCGGGGCTGCAGGCCGTACGCCCAGACAAAGGCGCCCTCGTGATCGGCGTCCCACAGGACCATGTCGGCGAGCCTGCCGCGGACCATGGCGCCGCGGTCCGGCGCCCGCAGCGCGTGCGCGCCGCCGATGGTGGCCGCCCGCAGCGCTTCCTCGATGCTCATCTCGAAGTAGGACACGGCCAGCGCGATGACCAGCGCCATCGACGTGACGCCGGTCCCGCCCGGATTGTGGTCAGTGCCGAGCGCGACGGCGACGCCCTTGTCGAGCAGGCCGCGCACCGGCGGCTTGCCACTGGCCTGCAGGGCCGTGCCCGGGCACACCACAGCGGCCACGCCGGCCCGCGCCAGCGCGGCGACGTCGTCCTCGTCGGCCTCGTGCAGCAGGTCAGCGGACGCGCAACCGAGCTCGGCGGCCAGCCGGGCCGCGCCGGTGTGGGTGTCACCGCAGGCGTGCAGCCGTGGCAGCAGGCCAGAGCGGCGGCCGGCCGAGAGGATCCAGCGCGCCTCCTCCTCGGAGAACCGGCCTTCCTCGCAGTGCACGTCGACGCTGTCCGCGCCGATCGCCGACGCGTCCGCGCACCAGGAACTCACCGCGTCGATGTAGTCCGTGCGGCGGCCGAAGAACTCAGGCGGTACCGCGTTCGCGGCCATGAACGTGACGTGCACCCGCGGCATGCCGGGCTCGCCCTCGAGCCCGCGCAGCATCCGGACGTCGGCCAGCTCGCCGTCCCTGGTCAGGTGATATCCGGTCTTGGCTTCGATCGTCGTCGCGCCGGACCGCAGCCAGCGGCCCATCCGCTCGCGCACGCCATTGCACAAGGTCCAGGGGTCAGTGCCCCTGGTGACGGTGACGGTGGACGAGACGCCCCCGCCGGCCGAGGTAATCTCCGCCGCCGACGAGCCGTTGGAACGCATGGCCAGTTCCGCGTAGCGGTTACCGGCGTACACCGGGTGGGTGTGGGCATCGATAAGCCCGGGGGTCACCAGGCCGCCGCCCAGGTTCTCCACGTGATCCACGTCCACGATGTCGTCGACGACGCCGGGAATGCGCTGCGGCAGTTCCGCCGCGGGTCCGACCCAGACGATCCGCTCGTCGCCGGTCACGATGGCGGCGTTGCTCAAGATCTCGGATCCGGTCCACAGACGGCCGATGTTGGTCAGCAGGCGAACCGTCACTGGCGGTCCCCCTGGGGACAAGCCATTCCATGCGCCATGAACGGTCACCTGCTACGACACGTGCCCGCCGGGATGCCGGCGTGCACTGGACTAGCTTCGCTGCCTCCTCGCCCAGTCACTACTGGGCGTGTACGGCAGCTAACGTCTCGGTCAAGACACGTTATTGCACCGCAACCACCGCAGACAAGACCTTTGGCAAAATGCAGACCTTATCGGCTGGCGCCCGTTAGCGGCACCCGGTCACGCCGGATAAACCGACGAACGTGACCACTCTCACTTATCGATATGGACAGATCTGTCCGCCCGTCGAAATTACGGAACGGGCGTGGCCGCAGCCGCAGCCGCCGCTTCCAGCTGGGCGGCCAGGCGGGGCAAAACCCGCGCCTGAAGCATCGTGCCGTCCGGCATGTGCTCGGCCTGCAGCACCTCGCCCTCGGCGTGGGCGCGGGCCACCAGATCGCCGCGGCTATAGGGGACGACCACCTGGACCTGCACGTCAAGCCGGGGCAGCGCCGCCTCGATCGCGTCGGCCAGGGCCGGCAGACCTGCGCCCGTCTTGGCGGACACGGACAGGCTGCCCGGCTCGCGGGCCCGCAGTCCCTGCAGCACGACGGGGTCGGCCGCGTCGATCTTGTTGACCACGATCAGCTCGGGCACCTTGGCCGCGCCGATCTCGGCGAGCACGCCGCGAACCGCGGCGATCTGCGCCTCAGGCTCCGGATCTGAACCGTCCACCACGTGCACGATCAGGTCCGCGTCGGCCGACTCTTCCAGCGTGGAACGGAAGGCCTCGACCAGCTGATGCGGCAGATGGCGGACGAATCCCACGGTGTCGGTGAGGGTGAAATCGCGCCCGGACGGCGTCTGGGCGCGGCGGACCGCCGGGTCAAGGGTGGCGAACAGGGCGTCCTCCACCAGCACCCCGGCGCCGGTGAGCGCGTTCAGCAGGCTGGACTTGCCCGCGTTGGTGTAGCCGGCGATGACCACCGACGGCACCTCGCCGCGGCGGCGCTGTCCGCGCTGTACCTGCCGGCCGGTCGACATGCCCGAGATCTCGCGCTTCAGCTTGCCGATCCGGGCCCGCAGCCGCCGCCGGTCCGTCTCCAGCTTGGTCTCGCCCGGGCCGCGGGTACCGATCCCGCCGCCGCCTGCCACCCGGCCGCCGGCCTGGCGGGACAGCGACTCGCCCCAGCCGCGGAGCCGGGGCAGCATGTACTGCAGCTGGGCCAGCTCCACCTGGGCCTTGCCCTCACGGCTGCGCGCATGCTGGGCGAAGATGTCCAGGATCAGCGCGGTCCGGTCAATGACCTTGACCTGCACCACGCCTTCCAGCCGCCGCAGCTGGCTCGGGGTGAGTTCCCCGTCGCAGATCACGGTGTCGGCGCCGGTCGAGGCCACGATGCCGGCCAGCTCACGGGCCTTACCCGAGCCCACGTAGGTGGCCGCATCGACATGGCTGCGCCGCTGGAT
>PMOU01000411.1:0-5957 GCA_003161205.1 Actinomycetota bacterium
ACCGCGGCGTGATCGCCTACATCAGGGTGGTCGACGGGACGTTCCGCAAGGGCGAGCTGATCCGTGCGATGGCGACCGGCACGCAGGCGGACATCGACGACATCGGCTTCTTCAGCCCGCAGATGATGCCCACCGACCAGCTCGCGGCGGGGGAGGTGGGGTACCTGATCACGGGCCTGAAGGACGTCACGCAGCTGCGCGTCGGAGACACGCTGACCACCCGCGCGAAGCCTGGATCGGGCTCGCACGCGCCCGGTCAGGGCCGCGCCCATTCCGCCGAAGCCGACGAGGCGCTGCCGGGCTACCGCGAGGTCAAACCGATGGTCTTCTGCGGCCTGTTCCCGATCGACTCCGACGACTACCCGGACCTGCGAGACGCGCTGGAGAAGCTGGTGCTCAACGACGCGGCCCTGTCGTGGGAGCCGGAGACGTCCGACGCGCTCGGCTTCGGCTTTCGCTGCGGCTTCCTCGGCCTCTTGCACATGGACATCGTCAAAGAGCGTCTCGAACGCGAGTACGACCTAGAGCTCTTGGCGACGATGCCGTCGGTGGAGTTCGACGTGACGCTCACCAACGGCGAGGAGCTGGAGGTGCACAACCCGTCGGACATGCCGGACCCGGGCACGATCGAGGAGATCCGCGAGCCGTTCATCACGGCGTCGGTGATCGCGCCAAAAGAGTTCGTGGGCGCGGTCATGGGGCTGTGCCAGGAGCGCCGCGGCGTGCACACGGGCATGCACTACCTGTCCCCCGAGCGCGTGCAGATGACATACGACCTACCGCTGGCGGAAATCGTGCTGGACTTCTTCGACCAGCTGAAGTCGCGCACGAAAGGCTACGCGTCGCTGGACTACGAGATCAGTGGCATGAAGCCGTCGGACCTGGTCAAGCTCGACGTGCTGCTGGCGGGCGACACGGTGGATGCGCTGTCGATGGTGGTGCATCGCGAGAAGGCCTATGAGATGGGTCGCACGCTGACGGAGAAGCTGCGCAAGCGGATCCCGCGCCAGCAGTACGACGTGCCGATNNCGATCCAGGCGGCGATCGGCTCGCACGTGATCGCGCGCGAGACGGTGAAGGCGTTCCGCAAGGACGTGATCGCCGGCTGCTATGGCGGCGACATCACGCGCAAGAAAAAGCTGCTGGAGAAACAGCGCGAGGGCAAGAAACGGATGAAGCAGGTCGGCCGCGTGGAGGTGCCCCAGGAGGCGTTCCTGGCGGTGCTGGAGCTGGGGGAGGAGTAGCGCTTGCGGTTGCTGTTCGTGTGCCTGGGCAACATCTGCCGGTCGCCCACGGCGGAGGGCGTGATGCGCGCGCTGGTCGAGGAGGCGGGGCTGGAGAACGATTTTTATGTTGATTCGGCTGGGACCGGCGGATGGCACGTCGGCAGCGCGCCCGATCGGCGCGCCGCCGCCGCCGCCCGCGCCCGTGGGCTGGTCCTCGAGGGGGCCGCGCGCCAGGTCCGCCCGGAGGACTTCCTCGACTTCGACCTGCTGCTGGCGATGGACCGCTCGAACGAGCGCGAGCTCAGGCGCATGGCGCCGGGTGAGCAGGAGCGCGCGAAGGTGCGGCTGCTTCGCGAGTTCGACCCTGCGGCGGCCGCCGCGGACGATCTCGACGTGCCCGATCCCTACTACGGAGGCACGGGCGGCTTCGACGCGGTGTTCGATTTGGTGCGCGCTGCCTGCGAGGGGCTGCTCGAGTCGCTGCGCGCCGGCCGCGTGCCGTGACGCTGCCCGCGGGCGCGAGCGACACGCGCCGCGTCGGCGGCGGCGACATCAACGAGGCCCGAGCGGCGCGCGTCCCCTGTGGCCGATCGCGTCGGAGTGGGGGACATGCGCGCCGAAACGGCATCTGCGCGGCGGCGGCTGTACCTGCTGGCACGGGTCGTGGTCGTCCGTCACTACCGCCGCGAGCTGACGCTTGTGGAGGTGGCGCACGCCCTCGCCTGCTCCCCCCGTCAGCTGCAGCGCGCGTACGCGCAGTTCGGCGAGATGACGTTCAGCGAGGATCTGCACGCGCGGCGCATGCGCGTGGCCGCGCAACTGCTGCGCGAACAGCGCCATATCCCGGTCGAGGACGTTGCGCGCCTGGTCGGCTACAGCCAGGGGCCGCACTTCGCGCGGGCGTTTCGTCGCCGCTACGGCCTCTCGCCGGCGCGCTTTCGAGACGCGGCGCTTCAGGCGGAGGAGCGCTCGTAGACGGCCTCCCCCGCCGGCGACCGTGCGGGCTCCACCTCCGGCGAGGATGAGAGCGCCTCGGCACCGGGCAGGCGCAGGCGCATCAGCGTGCCGCCGCCGGGAGCGGGCTCGGCCGTGACGCTTCCGCCCTGCTGGATGGCGAGTTGGCGGACGATCGCGAGACCCAGCCCGGAGCCGGGCCGCCCGCGCGCCTCGGCGCCGCGATAGAAGCGGTCGAAGATGTGCGGCAGGTCTTCGGCGGAGATGCCCGGGCCGTGGTCGCGCACCGACAGCTCTCCCGCGCGCAGCCGCACCTCCACGGGCTCGCCCGGCGGGCTGTACTTGACGGCGTTGTCGACGAGGTTGCCGACCGCGCGCTCGAGCCTCGCGGGCACGCCGTTGACGATCGTCGGCTGCAGCTGCACGTGCAGCGGCGTGTCTGGCGCGCGGCGGGCGACGCGCTCTGCCAGCTCCCTCGTCAGCAGGTCCAGCCGCACCTCCTCGGCTTCGGCCGGTGGCTCCTCGCCGCGGGCGAGGTCGATCAGGTCGTTCATCAGCATCGTCAGCTCCTCGATCTGCTCGACGACGTCGCCGAGCAGCCGGCGGCTGTCCTCGGGCTCCATGAACTCGCCCTGCTGCTGCAGGATCTCGATGTTCGTGCGCAGGCTGGTGACCGGCGTTCGCAGCTCGTGCGAGGCGTCCGCCACCAGCTGGCGCTGCGCGTGCACGGACGCGTCGAGCGCGCTCATCGACTGCTCCAGCGCGTCGAGCATCGAGTTGAAGCTGCGCGCCAGGCGCCCGAGCTCGTCGCCGCCGGACGGCGCCATGCGCCCGCTCAGGTCCTGCGTCAGCGCGACGTGCTCGGTGGCCTCGGTGAGGCGCTTCAGCGGCTGCACGGCGGCCCCCGCCACCAGCCGCCCGAGCAGCGCCGCCAGCGCGATCCCGCCGACGACCACGAGCGCGAGAATCAGGCGCAGACGGCTGAGCAGGCTGTCGACTTCGGTCAGCGGCTGGGCGAACTGGACGGCCCTGCCGTGGCCGAGCGACTCGGCGAGCATGCGCAGGTGGATGCCTTTGACGTCGGCGTCGGTGAAGAACGGCTTGCCGCGATGCGCCGCCAGCGCGCGCGTACCGGCGTCGACCGGCAGCGAGACGCCTTTGGCCGAGCGCACGACGATCTTGCCGTCGGCGTTGACCACCTGCTGGTAGCCACGCACCTGATCCGGTCCACCGGGCAGCCCGCCGAAGATGTTGCCGGCGCTGGAAGCGGGTTTCGCGCCGACGCCGCGGCCGGCGGTGGCGGCGGGTCGTGGGGGAGGCGCGCCGAGCGCGCCTTCGGCGGCGAGCTGCAGGCGCGCGCGGCGGCGCAGTTGCCTTTCGCTCCCGCCGGTCGCGTCGAGCGCGCGCTGGACGGCGCTCGTCTCCTGGGCGCGGTGGCGCAGCTGCGCGTCGACCTGGCCGTGCAGCTGGTCTGAGGTGAGCGCGTAGATCAGCACCGACGCCAGCACCACCGCGATCGCCACCGCGGCGGCAGACGCGATCGCTATGCGCCGACGAAAGCTCATGACTGCGTGCGCAGCACGTAGCCCACCCCGCGCACCGTGTGCAACAGGCGGGGCTCCTCGCCGACCTCGGTCTTGCGGCGCAGGTAGCCCATGTACACACCGAGCGAGTTGGAGCTCGACCCGAAGTCATAGCCCCACACGCTCTCGAAGATCGTCGAGCGCGTCAGTACCTGGCGCGGGTGGCGCATGAACAGCTCGAGCAGCAGGAACTCGGTGCGCGTCAGCGTCAGCATCCGCTCGCCGCGCCAAGCCTCGTGCGCGCGCAGGTCCAGGTGCAGGTCCTCGAAGACGAGGGTCTCCTGCGCGCCGTCCTCCTCGCTCGCGCGCCGCAACAGCGCGCGCACCCGCGCGAGCAGCTCGCGCAGCGCGAACGGCTTGACCAGGTAGTCGTCCGCCCCGGCCTCCAGCCCGCTGACCCGGTCCTCGATGGCGTCCCGGGCGGTGAGCACGAGAACGGGGGTGTCATCCCCCCGCATCCGAAGCCTGCGGCACGCGTCGAGCCCGTCGACGATGGGCATCAGGACATCCAGGACAATCAGGTCGACCGGGCGGCGGGCCAGTGAGTCGAGCGCGTCCGCGCCGTGCACGGCCGTGGTCACCGCGTACCCGGCGCAGCGCAACGCCCGCCCGAGCGAATCCCGCACGTCCGGATCGTCGTCCACGACGAGCAGCCGTTCCCGCTCCGGTGCGCAATCCAGCAGGCCACCTGCCCGAACCGTTCTCATAGCTGTGATCGAATCACCGCAGGCTGAGAGGTTCCTGCAAGGTTTCCGCAGGTGAGCAGAATTTCATCGCTCTTTCATAATCCGGCCGCAGGCTCCGTTACATGGTCCACAGCACGCTCACCAGTGACATCGCCCTCGACACCGACCCGGGACCCGGACCCGGCGCCGGGCCGGTCCTCTGGCTGGTCCGGCACGGGGAAAGCACCTGGAACATCCGCGGCCTGGCGCAGGGTCATTGCGACCAGGCCCGGCTGACTCGTCGCGGCGTGCGCCAGGCCGCCGATGTCGCGGGCCAGCTCCGCGACCGGCCGATCCGGGCGCTGTACGCCAGTGACCTGCGCCGCGCCCTGGAGACCGCGGCTCCGCTGGCTACGGCGTTCGGGCTTCCCGTGACCTGCGATGCCCGGCTGCGCGAGCGCAGCCTCGGCGTCCTGGAGGGCACCGCGTCGGCGGCCATCAGCCCGGCAGAAAGCGGGCTCAGCGCGCACCGCGTGATCGACGCCGACGCCAGGCCGGACGGCGGGGAATCGCTCCGGGATTTCTACCGGCGCGTCGCCGGGTTCACCGCCGGCCTGACGGCGCTCCTTGGCAGCGCGGAGGCCGGGCAGGCCGGGCAGGCCGGGGACGTCGTGGTCGTAGCCCACGGCGGCACGCTCCGGATGATGAACGCCTGCCTGCACGGCGTCGCGGTCGAGCAGATGGCCTGGGAGCCGCTCGAGAACGGCCGCATCCTGCGATGGCCGACTCACTGACCAGCACATATATCAAGTATCCGCAGAGAGGAAAGACCATGAATCAGACCGCGCTAACCCTCCCCCACCGGGCCGTCAAGCCCCGTCGGACCGGCCTCACGATGGTGATCGACGGCGGGATCCCGCTCTGGCAGTTCACCGACCTGGTGTCGTCGGGCGCGGAATACATCGATTACGTCAAGTTCGGCTGGGGCACCGCGGTGGTGACCAAGAGCCTGCACGCGAAGATCGAGGTCCTGGCCGCGAACGAGATCGGGCACTACTTCGGCGGGACGCTCTTCGAGAAGTACGTGCTGCAAGACCGGTTCGACGACTTCCGGAAGTTCTGCGAGGAGTACGAATGCCAGCACGTCGAGGTGTCGAACGGCACGATCTCGATGTCCAACTCGGAAAAGGCGAGCTACATCCGCAAGCTCGCCGCTGACTTCACCGTCGTCTCCGAGGTGGGTTTCAAGGACCCGGTCCGGTCCGAGCAGCTGCCGCCCAGCATGTGGGTCGAGTACATCGCCGAGGACCTGGAAGCCGGGGCATCGCTGGTCACGCTGGAGGCCAGGGAGAGCGGGAAGTCCGGCATCTGCCGGCCCGACGGCGCCCTGCGGTTCGGACTGATCGAGGACGTGCTGGCGTCCGGCATCAGCGAGCAGAACCTGCTCTTCGAGGCGCCGACCACCGCCCTGCAGGCGCACTTCGTCAGCAGGATCGGACCGGATGTCAACCTCGGCAACGTCCCGGCCC
>PMOU01000411.1:5967-18388 GCA_003161205.1 Actinomycetota bacterium
CATTTCTACGTCAGCCTGCTCGGCTGCAAGCTGGCCCGCCGCTACCCGGACCGGATCACGCTGGACTTCTTCGGCGATCAGCTGGTCTGTCACCTGACCGACACCGGTCCGGTGACCACACCGCCGAGCCTGTACCCGCGGCACTTCGGCGTCACGTTCCGGGCCGCGGAGGACTTCGAGGCCCTGCACCACTGCGCGGTCATCCGGAAGATCCCGTTCTTCTACGACATCTCGACGCGGTTCGAGGGCATGGCGGAGGAGCACCGGACGTTCGTGCTGCTCGACCCATCCGGCAACCTGCTGGAGTTCAAGCACTACGGTGACCCGCGGATGATGTACTGATGGCTCGCCGTCGGCTCGACCAGGTCGACGCCATGCGGCCGATCAAGCAGGCGGGCGTCGTCAGCACCCACTCGGTCATGTACTTCGCGCCCGCGGCGGCCAGCGTGGGTTCGGGTGCCGCGCTGCTGCTGCTGCACGTGTCGCGGGAAGGATTCTTCTTCATCTCCGCGTGCATGCTGACGTACGCCTACGCCGAGATGCGGCTGACCGGGCTGCGCCGCTTCTACTGGCGCCGGTTCGTCTCGGTCGGGATTCCCTACCTGTGCTGGAACCTCATCTATTTCCTCTACGGGGTGCAGGTGCAGCATGCGCATTACGCCAGCCCCAGCGCAGCGCTCGCGGCCTTCGGCCGCCAGCTCGCCACCGGGTACTTCCAGCTGTACTTCCTGCTCGTGATCATGCAGTTCTACCTGGTCTTCCCGCTCGTGCTCATGCTGCTGCGGTGGACCAGGGGACACCATGGCCTGGTCATCGCCGTGGCGACAGCCGCTCAGGTGGCCATCGCGATCATGTCGCACTGGCACATCCTGCCGGAGCTGATGGTCAAGTACGGGCAGGAAGACGCGCTCAACTACGTGCTCTACCTGATCGGCGGCGGCGTGGTCGCCTTCCACCTCGCCGAGGTAGACGCGTGGGTGCGCCGGCACGCCCGGCTGATCGTGGCCCTGACGGTAGTCGCAGGGCTGGCCGCGGAGGGTGTCTACTTCCTGGCGCAGCACGGGGTGACGACCGTGCTCGGATCGGGCAGCGACCCGTTCCAGCCCAGCGTCATCCCGTTCAACGTCGGCATCATCACCTGCGGGTACCTGGCCGGCGTGGCCCTGGTCCGGCCGTGGCGGTCGCGGCGGACCAAGGCCCTGGTGCGGGTCGGATCGGACGACGCCTACGGCATCTACCTGTCCCAGATGCTGTTCATTACCACGCTCAGCTCACTGGGCTGGGAGCGGCTCGACTCGGTGCTGCCCTGGCCGGTGGTCTGCCTGCTGGCCGTGGTGATCGTCTTCAGCTGCGCGATCGCGCTCACCGGCCTGCTGGCCCGGACGCCGCTGGCGGTGCCGCTCACCGGGCGCAAGCAGCAGCCATGGTCGACGCTGATACCGCGCCGCAGGCCCATCGAGCCCGGCCAGGCCAACCCGGACCTAGCCGGCCCGGACCAGGCTCTCACCGACCAGGTCCCCTCGGACCAGGCGCCCACGGCGGACCAGGCGGAGCCCGGGACCTCGGACTTCCCCGCGCCGGTGCCCGGCTTCCCGGATCTGGGCGCCCCAGAGCCCGCCGCGCTGGCGGGCACGACGATCAACAAGAACGGACGCTGACCGTGATACGCGAATGGATTGACGAGGCTGCGGCCCGCTACGGAGACGCCCCCTATCTGGTGGGCGCCACCACCAGGGAGGACGTCGCCCTGGAGGACGCCGGTCTGGAGGACGCCGCCGGCAGCCGCACGTTGACCTACGCCGGGCTGCGGCGCTCCACCGCGGCCTGGGCACAGTGCCTGGACCGGGCCGGAGTGCCGGCCGGCGCCAGCGTGGCGGTCCGCATGACTGACCCGCTCGGGTATGCCACCGCCCTGGTCAGCATCCTCGGCGCCGACCGGGTGGTCATCCCGCTGGATCCGGCCGCACCCGCGGCCGAGGTGGCCCGGGTGCTGGCGGTGGCCCGGCCGCAGGTTGCCGTCGGCGACCCTGGCCGCGGCCTGCCGCCGGGACTGCCCGTGCTCAGGCCGCCGCGGGTACCGGACGCGGTGGACGCCCTGGACGCGGCGGACGCGGCGGACGCGCTAGACGCGCCAGGCGGGGGCAGCGGCGAGGCGCCGGTCCCGGCCGGGTCGGCCGCCACGGGCGGGATCTTCTTGTGCACTAGCGGGACCACCGGTACGCCCAAGGGCATCTTGCTGCGCGAGGATCAGCTGGCTCATGTCGCCGCGGCCGTGGCACGTCACCACCGGCTGACGTCAGCCGACCGCGGTTACTGCTGCCTCCCGCTGTTCCACGTCAACGCCGAGGTGGTCGGCTTGCTGGCGACGCTCGCCGCCCGGGCCTGCCTGGTGCTGGACCGCAAGTTCAGCCGCCGCGGATTCTGGGCGCTGATCGAGCGGCAGCGGATCACCTGGATCAACGCGGTGCCCGCCATCATCGCCGTGCTGGCGATGGACCCGTCCGCCGGGCGGGCGCCCGGGCGCGTCCGCTTCATCCGGTCGGCTTCGGCTCCGCTGCCAGCCGCCACGCTCCGGCGGTTCGAGGCCGCGTTCGGCATCCCCGTCATCGAGACCTACGGGATGACCGAGGCGGCCAGCATGATCACCGCCAACCCGGTCGACGGGCCGCGCAAAGCGGGCTCGGCCGGCCGGCCGGCCGGCACCGAGGTCCGGGTGGCCGAGCGAGCCGGATCGGGGTACGTGCCCTGCCAGGCCGGCACCATGGGCCGGGTGCAGATCCGCGGCCGCGGCGTCATCGGGCAGTACGCCGCGGGCGGGCCGGGCGGCGCCATCGATCCCGACGGCTGGCTCGACACCGGTGACCTCGGCCATCTCGACCAGGACGGCTACCTGTTCCTGGCGGGACGGTCCGACGACGTGATCAACCGGGGCGGCGAGAAAATCTACCCGAGGGAAATCGAGGATTTCCTGCTCGCCCAGCCCGGCGTCTGGTCCGCCGCCGTGGTCGCGGCCCATGACGAGGTGCTCGGGGAACGCCCGGTCGCCTACGTGGTTCCCGCCGGACCGTGGCGACCGCACGAGATGGCGGAGGCGCTACGCGAGGCATGCGAAGCAGCACTGCCCCGGCCCAAGCAGCCGACTGCGTTCTGCCTGGTTCAGGAGCTGCCGCTGGGTCCCACCGGCAAGGTCGCCCGGCACCGCCTGCGGGCGCTGGGCGCGACGCCCGGGGCCACGCCGCTGACGCGCGAGCACGTGGCGAGTGCTTCGGGTTAGGGGTCCGCTGGCGCGCTGACCCGGAGTCCGGCGCTAGCCCGGCTGGCGCTAGCCCGGCTGGCGGCGGGCGAAAATGTTGATCAGGTCCAGGCGCAGCACGTCCTCGTCGCTGGAGTTGATGAGCTGCCCGCGGGTCCGGACGATGCCGCGATCGGGCTTGGTTCTCGACAGGCGCGACTCCAAGATGGTGGCCCGCAGGCGCACCGAATCGCCGGGCCGGAGCGGCACCGGCCAGCGGAGCTCGTCCACGCCCGGCGAGGCCAGGCTGGCCGGCCGGGAGATGTAATGGGCGACGAACAGCTTCGTGAAGATCCCGGTGGTGTGCCAGCCGCTCGCGATCAGGCCGCCGAAGGGACCCGTCGCGGCGAACTGCGGATCGATGTGGATCGGCTGGGGATCGAAGGCCTGGGCGAAGTCGAGTATCTCGGCCTCGGTCACCTCGATGTACCCGTACTCGTACACCGCTCCGGGCGCGTAATCCTCGAAATAGCGGTCATCGACGGGCTGGGCGAAGTCATTCTCGCTCAGCGCCCGGGTAGCTGCCGCGGACTTGTGCAGGTGATTCATGGACATTGAGTCTGGCCGATGAGCCCCAGCGCGCCGGAGCCGGGTGGGCGAGGGCGTTCATCTCGGCGATGGGCGCGGGGACACCGCCCCTGATCATCGCCTCCCTGTTCGCGGCGAAGCTGACCTCGGTGTAGGTGATGGTCCGGCCGAGCAGCCTGGAGAGCACCGCGGCCATGTCGTCGTTGGTTATCAGCTCCGGGCCGCTGAGCCAGTAGGTTGCGCCGGGTGAATCGGCTTTACGGCGTCCCCGCGCCGGAGCCCGGGCGGTCGCCGGGGGAGGTCACGAACCGGCCGCCCGTAGCCGCATGGCCAGCTCGGTGAGCTGCGCGGGCGGCAGGCGCCGGATGAGCACGGCCGCCACCTGGCCGAGGTCCTCACCGAGCATGATGGCTTCCAGGTCGGTCTGCCGCCGGTCCAGGCCGACGCCGTTGGCGACCAGATCGAAGATGAGCCCCCTGAGCGCGACGGTTTCCTCGTCCGAGCCGAGCCGCTCTATCGCGGCCGAGGCCATCGCCGCGAGCTGTTCCCGGCCCGCGTCATCTGTCATGGGGCGAATATAACCATGCCGTGACCAACTGGCCTTATCGCGGTGGCCTTGTCGCTGCGGTCTTGTCGCGCCAGAATCATGCGCCGTGGCGATGACCCTAGACTCGTCGCATGGCCAGGCTCTTCGACATCCATCCGGCCAACCCGCAGCGGCGCGCGATCGTCCAGGTCGCCGATATCCTGCGCGCAGGTGGCGTGATCGCCTATCCGACGGACTCCTGCTACGCGCTCGGCTGCCAGCTCGGCAGCCGGGACGGCATCGCCAGGATCAGGTCGATCCGCCAGCTCGACGACCGGCACCACCTCACGCTGGTGTGCCAGGACTTCGCCCAGCTCGGCCAGTTCGTCAACGTGGCCAACCCGGTGTTCCGGGCGATCAAGGCGGCGACCCCGGGCAGTTACACCTTCATCCTGCCCGCGACCAAAGAGGTGCCGCGCCGGTTGCAGCACCCGGGTAAGAAGACCGTCGGGGTGCGGATCCCGCGCCATGTGGTGGCCCAGGCCCTGCTCGCCGAACTCGGCGAGCCGCTCGTCTCGGCCACTCTGCTGCTGCCCGGCCAGGACGAGCCCATGACCCAGGGGTGGGAGATCGCCGAGCAGCTCGACCACGTGGTGGACGCGGTGATCGACTCGGGCGACTGCGGCACCGAGCCCACCACGGTCATCGACTTCTCCCAGCCCGAACCCGAGATCGTGCGCCGCGGGGCGGGCGACACGTCCGATTTTGAGTGAGCCACGGCGTTTGGGGCGAGGCCGGTGGCTGGTGCTGGGGGAAGGACGCGCCGTAGCATCCATTGCGTGCCCGACCGTGCGATGGAAACGCGACGGGTCATCCTCGTAATCGCTGATATCAGCGGCTACACCCGCTTTACGCGACTGCACCGCCTCAGCCAGGCACATGCTGAGAGCATCATCTGCGAACTGCTCGAGGCGGTGATCGCCCAGACCGAGCATCCACTCAAGCTCCATGAGTTCCTCGGTGATGCCGCCTCCTTCTATGCCTTGAGCGATGGCACGCCGACGACAGCCCGGGAGGTGTTCGATCAGGTCAACCGCCTCTGCGAGGCCTTCCGGGAGCGGTCAGGCGAGCTCACAGGCGAGTGCGGCCTGTGTGTCTGCGGTGCGTGCCGCGCCGCGGGGACGCTACGCCTGAAGGTAATCGTTCATGAGGGCGAGGCCGTCATCACCCGTCTCCGTGATTTTGAGAGGGTTTCCGGTGAAGACGTGATCCTTGCCCATCGGCTGTTGAAGAATTCGATTCCGGCACATGAATATGTGGCCGTAACCGACGGGTTCCTGCGATCGCTTGGCGAGCTGACTGGACCGGTCCCCGAGACGAGACGCGAGCAGTGTGAAGGAATTGGCGACGTCACCGTGGCGGTCTTCCCCGCCCCAGGCCAGCAAGCACCCAACTCTGCGCGACGGCCACTCGCGGCGGTCAGAATGACGATTCGCATGGAGCTCTACGCGGTTCGCCGGATCCTGTTCAAGGCACCCAGACGCCGTCCGGGAGCGCCTGCACGATAAGACCGCCACTTGAGCCAGCTGAACGTGCGGCAACCGGGAATCTGAGTCGCCGCTGTCACTCT
This sequence comes from Actinomycetota bacterium, assembly GCA_003161205.1. Next base: position 11,944 of record PMOU01000411.1, read on the forward strand.
GGAAGAGAGGTGGCCCTGAGGGGTGCCCCTGGCGTGGTGGTTTACGTGGTGGTACTGATGAGCCCGCCGAGGTAGGCGGCGTCGTGGTGGACGAAGCCGAGCAGGGCCGAGCCGCGGGTGTGCTGCCAGTACAGGCCGAGGAAGTACAGGCCCGGAACCTCGGTGACGCCGCGCTGATGGACCACTTTCCCGTCGTGGGTCACGCCTGGTATGTCGATCCAGGCGTAGTTGGAGCGATAGCCGGTGGCCCAGATGACCACGCCGGCGTCCAGGTGAGTGCCGTCGGCGAACCGGACGGTGCGCTCGCTCGTACTGACCACGGCGGGCCGGAACCTGACTCCGGCCGCGGCAAGCCCGCGGCGGCGGCGGCCGACGACGAACTCACGGCTCGACATCCGCCGCCCGGGCCGGGACTGGGCGGTCACGCGGATGAGGCCAAGACGGGTGAGCCACCAGAACAGGTCCTGGCCACCGGGCCGCTGCGGCAGCGTTGGCGACTTGGTCGAGACAGACAGGTCGACCTGGCGGGTCGCGGCGAGTTCCTCGGCGATCTGGAACCCGGAGTTGCCGCCCCCGACAACCAGAACCGGGCCGGGCGGCAGGTCCCGCGGGTTACGGTAGGCGGCGCTGTGCAGCTGGGTCACCTGGCCGTCCAGCCCGCGCGCTGCCGGTGGCGTGAAGGGCACCTGGAACGGACCGGTGGCCACCACCACCTGGCGGGCGCGGAAGACACCACCCTCGGTCCTGGCTTCGAAGCCGTCCTCCGCCCGGCTGAGACGGGTTACCCGGGCGTTCAGCCTGACCGGTAGGTCAAACGCGGCCGCGTAGGCCGCGAGATAGTCGGCAACCGCGTCCTTGCGGGGGTAGGTATCTGGCGGACCGGGGAATGACATGCCGGGCAAGGCATCGTACTGGGTGGGTGTGAACAGCCTCAGGGAGTCCCAGCGCGAGCGCCACGTGTGCCCGAACCCGGGGCCGGCCTCCAGCACCACGAACCGCAGCTGCTGCCGCGCCAGGTGCCAGGCCATGGCCAAGCCGGCCTGACTTCCGCCGACCACGATCACGTCGAGGGGTTCATCCCCTGCCGGGATTGCGCTCATCGCCTGCTCAACCCAGCCGCCCGGTAAATACTCGCTTCGGGATAGGGATCTGGTATTCCTCGGTCATGGTGCGCCGCCCCGTTGAGTCTCGGTCCTGACGAACCGCTAGCCAACACCCTGACGAACCGCGAGCGGACTGTCAGTCAGCCGGCCGACATTGCCGCTGTCAGCTAGCTGACACCTCCATCTCCAGTGAACCGGCTGTCGTGGCCAGCGCCGGGATCGCCTAGCCCGTCAGGCCGGGTAGGCCGCCGTCCGGACGAAGGTCACGTCGGCCGGGTCGATCTCGCGGCCGTCGTCGTCGACGTAGGCGACGTGCAGCGGCCGCTCCGTGCCCCGCTGGCGGCGCAGTAGCGTCGGCCCCTCGGGGCGGGGCAGGTGCGTGTCGCCCCACTGCTGGAGGGCACCCAGCACCACCTGCAGCTCACGCCCGGCCGGGGTGAGCTGGTAGCCGTAGCGCGCCCGCTGGCCGGGCTGCTGGTAGGGCTCGCGGGCCAGGACGCCATAGTCGACCAGCGTGGCCAGCCGGTCGGCGAGCACATCGGGCGCGATGCCCAGGGCGTCGCGGAACTGGGCGAACCGCGTGGCTCCGCCCAGCGCCTCGCGCAGGATCAGGAACGTCCACCGCTCGCCGAGGACGGTCAGGCTGCGGGCGATGGAGCAGGCCGGCTCGGATTCCATGCCGTTATTCTACCCCTGAGTTGCTTTCTCCTACTTAGATGCTAAGTTGGGAAAACCTACTCAGGAGGATGTCATGCGTATCGAAGGAAGCACCGCACTCGTCACCGGGGCCAACCGCGGCCTGGGCCGTCACCTCGCGCAGGAACTGCTGGCGCGCGGAGCGCACGTCTACGCGGCGGCGCGCAACCCGGCCTCGGTGGACCTGCCCGGTGTCACGGCGGTCGCCCTGGACGTCACCGACCCGGCCTCGGTGGCGGCCGCCGCCGAGGCGACGGGCGATGTCACGCTGCTGGTCAACAACGCCGGGTCCTCGACCGGCGCGGCGCTGCTCGACGGCTCGCTGGCCGACATCGAGCGGGAGATGAACACGCACTTCTACGGCACCCTGCGGGTCACGCGGGCGTTCGCGCCCCAGCTCGCCGCGGGCGGCGGGGGCGGGGTGCTGAACGTGCTGTCGGCGTTGTCGTGGCTGAACCTGGGCGGACGCAGCAGCGCCTACAGCGCGGCCAAGGCCGCGGCGTGGTCACTGACCAACGGCCTGCGCATCCAGCTCGCCGCCCAGGGCACGCAGGTCACCGCGCTGCACGTGGGCTACATGGACACCGACATGGTCCGCCAGCTGGACGTGCCCAAGATCGACCCGGCCGTGGTGGCCAAGCTGGCCCTGGACGGCTTCGCCGCGGGCCTGCCCGAAGTGCTGGCCGACGACACCAGCCGCCAGGTCCAGGCGGGCCTGGCCGGCGGTGTGGCCGCCCTCTACCCGCAGTTCGCCTGACCGCTGGGCGGCACGCGCTTCAGGCGACGAGGACTACCTTGACTCCGACCGCGTCATAGGTCCCGCGCGCACGCGCGTCTCTCGTGGCGAGCGCCACGCCGTGTTCCTTCGCTGCGAGGGCTACCAGCCCGTCGTACACGGCGCCCCCGGCAATACCCAGGCGGCTCAACGTGGCATGGACCGTCTGGGCAGGCAGGCCGCTCAACGTCAGCGGCGCCGTGAACCGCGCGTCGAGCAAACGCGCGGCATCGGCTGCGGACAGCCTGGCGTCGCCTGGCAGCCTGGTGAGCACGGAGTAGGTCTCGGCCAGGGCATGCCCGCTCAGCGCGAGCTCTTGCCCGGCCCACCATCGCACCACGTCCGCGTGATGGTGATGCGAGCGAACCAAGAGGGGAACGGCGACACTCGTATCGACCGCGACGGTCACTTGCGGCCTGCATCGATGAGGCCGAAGAGGACATCGTCGTCGACAGGCGTGTCGCCGGCCGATACGAGTACGCCGTCCTCCTCGACGAGGCGCGCAGTCCGCCCGGCCGGAACGACCTGCACGCCAGCACCGTAAGGCGAGATGTCCACCTTCGTACCCGGGAGCAGGCCCAGCGCGTCGCGGATGTACTTCGGCAGCACGATCCGGCCTGCCTGATCCACAACAGCTTCCATGGGAATATCATACCAGTCAGATCCCATTTACGTTGGGGCAGATCACCCCCAGGACGCTATTTCAGGAGCTGGCGGGCCATGACCATGCGCTGGANNGTGATCTTGGCGTCGCGCATCATGCGCTCGACCGGGTAGTCGTTCACGTAGCCGTAGCCGCCGAGCAGCTGGACCGCGTCGGTGGTCACCTGCATGGCCACATCGGAGGCCACGCACTTGCAGGCCGAGGACATGAACGTCAGGTCGTCCACCCGCTCCCCGGCCATGACCCGGTCCGACCTGGCCGCCGCCGCGTAGGTGAGCTGCCGCGCGGCCTCCAGCTTCATCGCCATGTCGGCGATCATGAACTGCAGGCCCTGGAACTCGGCAATCGGCTTGCCGAACTGCTTACGCTCCCGCATATAGCCCAGCGCGTAGTCCAGGGCGCCCTGCGCGATGCCGAGGGCCTGGGCGGCGATGGTGATCCGGGTGTGGTCCAGCGTGCGCAGCGCGATCTTGAAGCCTTCGCCTTCCGTGCCGATCAGCCGGGACGCCGGGATCTCGCAGTTGTCGAAGTACAGCTCCCGGGTCGGCGAGCCCTTGATGCCGAGCTTGTGCTCCGGCGCCCCGAACGAGAACCCCTCGTCCCCGTCCTCCAGCACGAACGCCGAGATCCCGTTGGCACCCGCCGACGGATCGGTGACCGCCATCACCGTGTAATACTTCGACACGCCGGCGTTGGTGATCCAGCGCTTCACCCCGTTCAGCACGTAGCCGGAATCCGAGCGTACGGCCCTGGTCTTCATCGCCGCCGCGTCCGAGCCCGCCTCCGGTTCGGACAGCGCGTAGGAGAACATCGCGTCGCCGCGGGCGACCGGCGCCAGGTACCTGGCCTTGACCTCCTCGGACGCCGCGAGCAGCAGCGGCACCGTGCCGAGCTTGTTCACCGCGGGGATCAGGGACGAGGACGCGCACGCCCGCGCGACCTCCTCGATCACGATCGCCACGGAAATCGCGTCCGCCCCGGCACCGCCGTAGCCTGTAGGGATGTGCACGGCGTGAAAATCGGCTTTGACGAGGGCGTCGTACACGTCCCAGGGAAACTCGGACGTGCGGTCGACCTCGGCGGCACGGGGCGCGATCTTGTCGTCGGCGAGGGCGCGCACCGCTTCGCGCAGGGCCTCTTGTTCTTCCGACAGGGCAAAGACGGGGCAATCAGAGCTCATAACTCGATGGTAAGGCGAAGCGCGGAAAACAGCCCAGGCAGGTTTACCGGACGACGACCACGACGGGCTTGCTCCCGGCCGCTTGCCAGTGCGGATGAGGGCATGGGACTTACGGCTGGCCCCGGACGATCACCTGGTAGACGCTGGCCTGATACGTGCCGGCCGGGTCCGGGGGCAGCTGGGTGAACCAGATGAGGACGTAGCGAACGTGCACGGGGGTGCTGGGCCGTAGCTCGACGGTGTTTCCGGCGTCGGAGATGCTGGCGACCTGGGGCAGAAAGCCCAGGGTGGGCTGGCTGCCGGCCCGCAGCTGGAGCCTGGCGCCGGGACTGCCGTCGAGTGAGACGCGCACCGAGGTGACCGTGACCGTCCGGCCCATATCGAGGAGCAGGCCGGTGCCCGGCGCGTCACCGAGGCCCGGGCTGGCGTACCAGTCGCTGTACCAGGGGGTGGCGGGATCGCCGACCAGGGCCCGCCCGGCGAACTGAGGGTTATCACCGTCGGCCGGGCCGGCCGGGCCGAACGCCGTCAGGCTGGCTACGGTCAGCACCTGCGGCGGCGGTGTGCTGGCGGGGGCAGGCGAGGCCGGGCCGGTGCTGGCCGGGATGGTGCTGGCCGGGATGGTGCTGGCCGGGGCCGTGACCGCCGTCGCCGGGCTGACCTGGACGCCGGGGGTGGCCGCGGAGACCGCCGAAACCGGCCGACGCGGCTGAGCGGCCGCGGTGGCACGCTGCGCGTGACCCGCGCTGGCGACGAACTCATAGCTGGCGAAACCGAAGACGGCCAGGACCAGCACGGCCAGGGTCGCGGTCTCCTTGACCCGCCGGCGCTCGCGCGTCCGGGGCGGGACGGGCGGCTGGAAGGCCGCCGCGGCGGCNNCTTCCGGGCGGCCTGACCGCGGCCGCGGATACGGGCCCGGGCTCCCTGACGGGGCCGGTCATACCCGGGCAGGACCGTCGAAACCACGGGCGGCCGGGCGGTGCGACTCGATGCCATGGATGGTGTCTTCCCAGATAAGGAGCGTTTGACGCCCAACAGGGTGACGTTGTAAACGCTCGCCTGGAAGGTGCCGGAGCCGTCCGGCGGCAGCGCGGTAAACCAGATCAGCACATAGCGGGCACGGACCGGGACGGTCAACCGGACGCCCATCGGACCGCTCGCGTTCGCGGCGATCGCGACCGGAGTCAGATCCGCCAGTGACGGCGTGTCACCGGTGCGCAGCTGGNNGGCCCATGTCGAGCAGCAGGCCGGTGGCCCGCTGGGCGTTCGCGAACCGCGACGTGACGTACCGGCCGGTCGTCCAGGCCGTGTCCGGTTTGCCGTCGATCGCGCGTGAGGCGAGCCGCGGGTCGTCGCCATCGGCCGTGCCGTCCGGACCGAACGCCACCGCCCGGGCCGGGACGAGAGCGACGCCCGCGATGGCCGCCGCCGGGGCCGACGTGCCGCCCGGATAGCCGGGACTGGTCCGGCCGGCAGCGGCCGCGTCAGAGGAGGGTCCGCGCCCGGAGACGACGTAATAGGCGGCGACCCCGACCACGGCCAGCAGCAGCACCGCGAGCGCCGGCAGCCACCGGACCCGGCGCCGCCGGCGGATCCGGCGAATCCGGAACGGGATGGTCGACCGGACGGCCTCGGCCCCGGTGAGCTCAGGCGCAGACCGGTTGCTCGCGTCGAATTCGGTGATCAGCGGGCCGGGATCGACACCCAGGGCGGTGGCGAGGATCCGGATCTGGCCCCTGGTCTGAGAGTCGCCGCCAGATAGTAAAAAGTCGTCGCTCTCGATCCCGCGGATGACCGGTTCCCTGATGCGGGTGTAGTGGCTGACTTCGGCGACGGTGAAACCTCGCCGGTGCCGCGCCTCGGCCAGTACCTCGCCGACGCTCACGGCTGGTTTCTGCCGTCTCTCACCGATGTCCCTGCCCTCGGAGGATCCGCATCTTGTATACCCACCGTGAACCAGAACGACGTGTTCGTCCAGAGGGAAACGCCCGATCTGTGACTGATGAGGTTCAGGAGGCGTCAGGGTC
>PMOU01000603.1 GCA_003161205.1 Actinomycetota bacterium
GAACGTCGCTTGAGCGGGACGGAGCCGTCCGGTCCTCAAGTAGTGCCGTGGCCGCGCCGCCGGATGAGGCCGCGCTCCCGCCGCGCGAGGCCGCGCTCTGCCCTAGCTGGGCGCTGCCCGCCGCAACCGGCGGGGTGCGCCGGCCGACCGGGGTGATGGTGCCCGGTGCCTCGATCTCGGTGAACCTCGTCCATGCCGCGGCCCAGCCTTCCTCGGTTTCCGGCCACCACTGCAATGGCTGGGACCGGGACGCTCCGACGGTCCAGATCCCGTAGAACGCCCGCCCCCGCCCGATCTCGAACTTTGCTCCCCGGTACGTGATGGTCACCTTGTCAAACACGGCTCCAGCCCTTCCTGTGCTAGCCCGCCCCTGCTGTCCGCGAGCGAACTTAAATCAGAACCTATGGAGCTGGCCTGGATACTGGCTGAGCACTCTCTCCAGCCTTCCTGACACTTTTATCCAGGGTGTGGCAGGACCGTGGCCACCGGTATCGCCGTCCGGTGAGCCAGGTGCACGCGACATGAGCGCATATAGGGCCTGACGCCTCTCTTTATGGTTAGTCAGCCCGCAACGAACGCTATTACTGTCCAAAATAAGTCATCTATATTTCCGCCGTTAATTGAGCGTTCGGAATTTCGCCGGACGAAAGGGCAGGGGTTACTCCTCGCTTAGCGATGGGTACGGTCGGGAAGGCCGGCTCATCCGCCGGGGAGGGCAGCCATCGGGGGTCTGCGCTTGCATGCTTTCATGGGCGTGTGCTGCATCGTGAGGGGCGAGAAAGCATGATCAACGAGGAACAGCCCAGCTCGGGCTGGTGGCAGGAATCAGACGACGGGTGGTATCTGCCCGATTCATATCCGCAGCCAGGAGCCGTGCGAACGGCACCGGAGCCCAGGAACGCCGTGGCAGCGGGCCCTAGGCACGCCGTGCCGGGGATGCGATCGGATCGCTACGGCCGCCGGTGGACGTGGTCCGCTCTGGGCGTAGTCACGGCGCTCGCCGGCATTGCCGCCGTGGGCGCCGGTATTGTCGTCGTCGTCAATTCAAACTCTGTACATATTCGTCGTTCCGCGCCCGCGCACCATATTCCCGGCGCAGTGGCAGCATTTGCGACACAAGACCAAATTAAGACGACAGCAGTCACGCCCGCGCAGCTCAGGGATGCGCTTTTGCCGGCCGGGAAACTCGGTTCAGACACCGCGGTCACAGGGCCGGATACCAGCTTGTCGCACAATACCGGCAACTGCGGTGAACCGGCACCGGGCGGGTTCAGGGCGATGGCGTCGGAGTCGCTGCGGGACAGCCAGACCGGCCGGAGCCTCCGAGAGACCATCATCGACTGGGCTAATCCCGCTGACGCGGGGCGATCCCTCAGACTCGATCGCGAAGCGGCCGAGCAGGCGGGAAGCTGCCACGCCAGCTCTGCCGGGGTCAGGGAGAGCGTCATCATCCGCCGGTCAGGCTCACCCGCCGTTCCATGCGGTCACTACCTGGCGGTACGGGCGCCCGCCGGTTTTCGTGTCATGACCGCGTGCGGATCCGTCACGGTCGCGATACAGGTCCAGGCCAAGCGGCGTCCGGACGTCAGCCAGGCCAGCGCCGACGGCTACCTGAAGGCCGCGGTGAGCAGGCTTACGGCTTCGTGGCTCCGAGATCCTCGACTGCTACCGGCAGGCGAGCTGAGCGCCCCGGTCACGGGCCGCGGTACAGGCCGGTGAGCAGCCCTACCGCCGCGGCGGTGGCGGGATGCGTGTCCTCCCGCCACCAGGCCAGCCGGATGGGAACGGGCGGCCAGCGCTGTCTGGAGCGACCCCTGCGCTCCCGGCGTTCACCCGGACGGTGAGGATCACAGCGATGGCGAGGATGGCCGCGCCCGCCATTCCGGTCGCACTCAGCCGCTCCCCCAAGATGAAGGTCGCCAGGATGGCGCCGGTCAGCGGTTCCAGCANNGTCCGGCAGCGGCCGCGAGGTGGCCGGTCCTGCGTCCGGCCACCCGCTCCGCGCCGAGCACGATGACGGGGGCGGTGCCGATGGTGACCAGGGTGGCCAGCGGCACCGAGGTCAGCGAGACCGCCGTGAAGTAGCACGCTTGATAGAGCGCGGCCAGCAGGCCGATCACGGTCAGTACTAACCGGAAACGGGAAGCGCGCGTCAGCTCACTCGGCTCGACACGCGCGGGCTATCGCCCCGCTAGGAGCGGGGCGGCGGGGTGATGGGAAAGCACCGGTGCACGCCAAGCAGCATATCCCGGCGCGACCCGTAGCGAACAACACGAATCGAGGCCGCCCCCCCGGATGACCTGCTGGAGGACCCGCCAGCGCAGCCCCATACCTCGCCGTCGGTTCCCGGCTGCAAGAATCACCGGGTGGTCCCTGAAAGCATTCGTGATTTCTTCGCGGCCAGCGCGGGCGTGGCCGGAGCGCTGATCGGGCTGCTGTTCGTGGCTATCTCGGTCGCCGCCGAGCGGCTGTCCCGGACCGAGGCCGGTGGGCAGCTGCACCGCATACGCGCGGTGGCGGCGCTGACGGCGTTCACCAACGCCCTGGCGGTGTCGCTGTTCGCGCTGATCCCGGGACAAAAGATCGCCTGGACGGCCGTGTCCGTGGCCGCCACCGGACTCCTGTTCATCGTGGCGTCGCTACTATCGCTGATCCGCCTGCGCCAGGTGCGGTGGAGCACCGTGCGTGACGCGCTGTTCCTGCTCAGCCTGGCCGTCACGTTCGTCTTCCAGCTGATCAACGGATTGGCCGTGGTGGCCCAGCCGGGCAACTCCGGGGACGTGAACACGATCGCGGCCCTGGTCGTGATCTGTTTCCTGCTCGGGATCGGCCGGTCCTGGGAGCTGGTCGGCGGCCCGTCGATCGGCATCAGGCACGAGGTCACCGCGCTGGTCCACAGCCATCAAGACAGCACGGCGCACCCGGCCGGAGAACAGCCGCCACCCGCTGGCACCGGCGGCGGCCAGGCATAAGATCGCGGTTGAGATGCTGCTGACGTTCGGGCACGGGACGGCCGCCGCCGAGCAGATGACCGAGCTGCTCAGGCGCGCCGACGTGGCCGTGCTCGTCGACATCAGGACCGCTCCGGGCAGCCGCCGCTATCCGCATGTGGCGCGCGCTGAGCTGGAACGCTGGCTGCCCGAGGCTGGCATCTCCTACCGCTGGGAGAAGCGGCTCGGCGGCTTCCGGAACTCCCCCGGCCTGCGGCAGCGGGACGACGGCCTGCTCGTCTACGACGCCGGCCAGCCGACGCTGCTCTAGCGCCGGCCAGCGCAGGCCAGCGCAGGCGGGGCCGGTCGCGGCAGGTAGGCGCGGTCAGTGTAGGTAGGCGCGGTCAGCGCAGGTAGGCGCCGAAGCCGCTGGTCTGCCAGTCCGCGCCGCGGCTGGTGATGGCGAAGGCCTCGTAGCCGTCCAGGCTCTCGACCCAGTCGCGGGCGGCGGANNCGCTCGGCGACACCCGAGGTGGCCACGGCAAAGTCCTGCCCGGTGACCACGAGCGCGAGCGTGCCGGGCCGCAGCGGGTGGGCGATCCCTATCCGCCAGAACTGACCGGGGCCGCGGTCACCCACGCACTGGACGTCCCCGCCGCCGTTGACGCTGTGCTCGGCCGAGCCCGCGGCGGTGAGCATCGCGGCGGCCCGCTCGATGGCCCAGCCCTTCACGTAGCCGGACGGGTCGAACCGGCCGCCGGGCGTGGTGGTGAAGTACCCGCCGCTCCGCGCGCTGATCTCGGCGCAGGCCTCGAGCACCTCGGTGAGCTCCGGTGCGCACTGCGCTCGCGAGACCTCGCCGCGGCCGAAGCGGCTGACGTCGCTGTCCTGCTGGTAGGGCGAGAAGGTGGCATCCACCCAGTGCAGCCAGCGCACCGCCTGACTGAGCGCCCCGTTGCTGGCATCCCCGGCACTGGCGGGCACGTCGAAGGAGACGACGGTACCCATCACGTGCTCGGCGTGCCTGAGCCGCCCCGCCCGCCCGCCGGTCATCGCACGGTTCAGGCGTGATCCAGCGCGCTCTGCAGCGACTGGATGTAGCCCTTGCTGGTGTAGCTCGCCCCGGAGACGGCGTCGATCTTGGCGGTCTGCGTCGTCAGCGTCTCGCCGATCAGCTTGGGGAAGGCGAACTCGCCGATCTGGATGTCATGGATGGTATTCATCGGCTGCCGCAGGACCGCGACCTTGATGATCTTGTCGCTCCGGAAGATCAGCTGGATCTGGACCGGGCCGTACGCGGTGTTGGCCACCTCGCCGCTCACCGCGGTCTCATCCTTGGGCAGGTTGGCGGCCAGGCTTCCCATCGGGAACTCCCCCGGCACCGCCGACGAGGACGAGCCCGGGGACGGGGCGGACGAGGTCTGGCCGGAACCGCCCGTGGTCGCCGCCGAGGCGGAAGGGACAGACGGGACATGCGACTTGAACGACAGCAGGGCAACGAGACCGGCTATGGTGCCGGCAATGGTCAGGATCACTCGGCGCATTTCGTGGATCCTCCCTTCAGAACTCGAACGATTCGCGGTGGATGCTCCGCTTAGGCACCCCGGCGGCACGGAGGGCCTCGACGGCGGCTGAGGTCATGCCGTCCGGCCCGCACACGTAGACCTCCTGCTGATCGAGGTCCGGTGCGAGCGAGCGCAGCACCCGCGGTGACAGCGGGTCGCCGCCGAGCTCGGCCCGGGACCCGACCACGTAGTGCACGGTCGCTCCGCGCGCGGCCGCGATCGCGTCGAGCTCGTCCCGGAACACGATGTCCTGCTCACTGCTGGCGCGGTAGATCAGGGTGACCTGTCCCGGCAGCGTCGCGAACATGGCGCGCAGCGGGGTGATGCCGACCCCGCCGGCCAGCAGCAGCACNNCGGGTCCCCGGCCGCAGCCGGGCCAGGGCCTGGCTGTGGTCGCCGAGATCCTTCGCCGTGATCCGCAGGATGTCCTGCCCGGGCGCGGCGGACAGCGAGTACGGGTGCGAGGACCACCACAGCGACCTGGTCAGGAACCGCCAGCGGAAGAACTGCCCGGGTTCGGCGTCCAGGTCGTCCAGGTGCGAGCCGCCAATGTAGACCGAGACGACGCCGGGCCCCTCCGGCTTCACCCCGATCACGTGGAAACTGTGCCGCCGGAACGCGAGCAGCGGCACCGCGAACCGGTACCAGGCGATCAGGACCGCNNGCGAACTGGTGGCTGAACGCCAGGGCGATCGCCAGGTAGGTGTACAGGTGCAGGTAGTACCAGGTCTCGTAGCGCACCCGCCGCCGGGCGGCGCGCATCGAGATCAGGCCCACGCCGAGCAGCAGGAAGCCGCCCACGGTGGCCATCAGCACGTCCGGGTACTGGGTGAGCAGCGCCGCCGTCTCACCCGTCACGCTGGTGTGCGCCTCGACCGCGTAGCCCCACACGATGAGCAGCGCGTGGGCCCACACCACGCTGACGACGTACCGGCCGCCCATCGCGTGCCACCGGGCCAGTGAGTCCGTGCCGATTCCGCGTTCCAGCGGAGGCAGCCGCGCCATCAGCGCGACCAGGACCACGACGCCGTATCCGGCGAGCAGCCCCAGCATCTCGCCCGCGCCGGTCAGCCAGCCGCCCAGCCCGCTGACGTCGGGGGTGGAGTGCCACCACAGCGCGATGACCACGAGCGCGCCGAGGGCGATGATGCCCAGCACCAGCTGCGCGCTGACCCGGCCACCTTCTTTATGAGGCCGAACGGTCCCTGGTCGCACCCCGAGGCCACGCGATGAGCGCGACGGCGGCGGCGTGGCCGACGGCCCCGGCTCGGGGTAGGCCTGCGCCCCGGCGTGGCGGGCAGAAGCCTGCCGCCTGGCAACGCTGGTCACCGCACCTCCCGTTCGGGGGTAGCCGGGCTCAGGGCGGCTGGATAGCGCCCTAGCTGGATCGTATGCTCAGCCGAGCACAATGGCGCCGTCCTCGATCGGCACGGAGCCGGCCCGGACGTCCTGATGATGCTCACGTGTCACAGCTGGCCTCCATGCACCGTCAGGATTTGCCCTCTCCCCCATAGTTACGACCACGTAGCGAGATTCCGCACGGTTCAGGACCCCCGTTAGAGGTTCGTAATTGGCGGGGGCAAGGATTGTCCGTCAATCAAAGTTGACAGTGCGCGACTGTCAACGTAAATTGACGTCATGGACAACGCACCCGTGCTAGCGGCCGCGGCCGATAGCCCCGACCCCCGGACCGGCCTGCGCGCCGTCGCCGCCCTGCGCCGGCTGCTGGAGCAGCTTGAGGCGCTCCAGGTGGACAACGCACGAGAACACGGCTGGTCCTGGCAGGAGATCGCCGAGATCCTCGGCGTGTCCCGGCAGGCCGTCCACAAAAAGCACGCACGCCGGCCCGACGGCAGCCTTCCCGCCCGCCGCCGTACGGAGCTGACCGAGGGCCCTCGCGGCTGACAGCGGCACCTCGCCGGTGCAGGTCCCGCACTTACTTCCTGGATAGGTTCGCCTAACCCACAGGACAAGGAGGATTGACCTTACGGAGAGTATCTATATGAATACACACAGCCATAACCTGTCAAAGGGGAACATCACGGATAGGATATGGTCAAATGCTTAGAGTAAGCGACGTGTGGGAGCGAGCCATCCATGCACCTGCGGCCGTCACCAAATCCGGTGAGGTCGTGGTCATCCGCTCGGCTGACAGCTACGACGGCAAGCAGGGAATGAGCCTGGCCACCGGCGTAAGCAGCCGTTCCGCGGGTGCCCAGGCCCTGTGCCTGCACGTGATCACGATCCCGCCGGGCACCCGCGGCGTGCCGCATGTCCACGACGGGCACGAGTCCGCCATTTACACCGTCAGCGGCGAAACCGAGGTGTGGCACGGTGAGGGCCTGCTCCAGCGCACCGTGGTCATGGCCGGCGACTTCATGTACGTCCCGCCGGGCACCCCGCACCTGCCGGTGAACCGGAGCGATGTCATGACGGTGGCCGTGGTCGCCCGCACCGACCCGCAGGAGCAGGAAAGCGTGGTCACCATGAAACTTCCGCCCCACCTAGCCGAGCTGAACGACTTCCCCGTCGCCAGCCAGTGATTTCTGCCCGCGAGCCGTCACATCCGCCCCCAGCTTCCCATCCGCACCGTCCCGGCCGACGGCTGAGCCACCAGCCAGTCTAAGAAAGCGGCACCCTGCAGGAAAGATTGTGCAGGGTGCCGCTTTCTTCGAATGGCCGATCGGTATGCGGCGAAACGGATGGGGTGGGCGGTGCGGTTGCGATGGCTGAGGCGGAGCCGTAGGGGTTAGCTACGGCGGTAACTGGGGCGAGCCTGGCCGGGCGGCTGGCCCGCCCCCTGTTAGCTGGTGGAGTAGGCCTCGGGCGGCGGGCAGGAGCAGACCAGGTTCCTGTCGCCGTAGGCCTGGTCGATGCGCCTGACCGGTGGCCAGTACTTGGCGCGGCGTTCCACCCCGACCGGGTAGGCCGCCTCTTCGGCCTCGTAGGAGTGCTTCCACTCCCCCGCGATGAGCATCTCGGCGGTGTGCGGGGCATTCTTCAGCGGGTTGTCCTGCGCGTCGTACTCGCCGGACGCCACCCGCGCTATCTCCGACCTGATCGCGATCATCGCGTCGCAGAACCGGTCGACGTCGGTCAGGCTCTCGCTCTCGGTGGGCTCGATCATGAACGTGCCCGCGACCGGGAAGGACATGGTCGGCGCGTGGAACCCGTAGTCGACCAGCCGCTTGGCCACGTCCTCCACGGTGATCCCGGACTCCCGGGACAGCGGACGCAGGTCGATGACGCACTCGTGCGCCACGAGCCCGTTCCGCCCGGTGTACAGCACCGGGTAGTGCGGGGACAGCCGCCGGGCGATGTAGTTGGCCGACAGCACCGCGACCTGGGTGGCCTGGCGCAGCCCGGCCGCCCCCATCATCGCGATGTAGGCCCAGGAAATCGGCAGGATGCCGGCCGACCCGTAGGGCGCCGCCGCCACCGGCCCCGTGCCGCTGACCCCACTGGACCCGTTGACCGCGGGCCGCCCGGGCAGGAAATCCGCGAGGTGCGCGCGGACCGCCACCGGGCCGACGCCGGGACCGCCGCCGCCGTGCGGGATGCAGAAGGTCTTGTGCAGGTTCAGGTGCGACACGTCGGCGCCGAACGACGCCAGGGTGGCCACCCCGACCAGCGCGTTGAAGTTCGCGCCGTCGATGTACACCTGCCCGCCCGCCGCGTGCACCGCCGCGCAGACCGCGCTCACGTTCTGCTCGTAGACCCCGGCCGTGGACGGGTAGGTCGCCATGATGGCGGCCACGTGCCCGTCGTGGGCCGCCAGCTTGGCGTCCAGGTCGCCAAGGTCGATGGCACCGTCGGAGCCGCATTTGACCACGGCGACGCGCAGCCCGGCCAGCACCGCGCTGGCCGCGTTGGTCCCGTGNNGCCGACTCGGGGATCAGGCAGACATCGCGTCCGGCCGCCCCGCGCGAGGCGTGGTAGTTCCTGATCGCCAGCAGGCCGGCCAGCTCGCCTTGCGAGCCGGCGTTCGGCTGCACCGACACCGCGTCATACCCGGTGAGCGCGGCGAGCCGGGATTCCAGTGAGCCGATCAGCTCCCGGTAGCCGGCCGCCTGCTCCGGCGGCGCGAACGGGTGCAGGCCGGCGAAGCCAGGCCAGCTGACCGGCTCCATCTCGGCCGCCGCGTTCAGCTTCATCGTGCACGAGCCGAGCGGGATCATGGACCGGTCGAGGGCGATGTCGAAGTCGGCCAGCCGCCGCAGGTAGCGCAGCATCGCGGTCTCGCTCCGGTGCTCGCTGAACACCGGGTGGGTGAGGAACTCCGACGTGCGCCGCAGGGCCGCGGGCAGCACGTCGGGATCGCCGTCGGCCAGCCGCACGTCCTGCGGCCCGGCCAGCGCGCACAGCGCGGCGACGACCTCCCGCAGCTGGGCGTCGGTCGTGGTCTCATCGCAGCTGGCCTGCAGCGCGCCGTCCGGCGCGAGATAGAGGTTGTACCCCGCGTCGCGCGCACGTTCCAGGCGCTGCGAGGCGTCGGCTTCGCCGTCGTCGAAGCGGATCCGGATGGTGTCGAAGAAGTCGCCACTGCCCGTTCGGCAGCCATAGGCGCGCAGGGTCGCGGCGAGGACCGCGGCGCTACGGTGAGTGCCCCGTGCGATGGCGGCCAGCCCGTCGGGCCCGTGGTAGGCGGCGTACATGGCCGCGGTCACCGCGAGCAGGACCTGCGCCGTGCA
>PMOU01000613.1:0-3597 GCA_003161205.1 Actinomycetota bacterium
GTCAGTGCTCACTGGAGCTCCCTGCTGAGGGCTCGGCCGGCGTGGCGGCGAGGCGCTTGGAGGTACCGGTGGTCATCAGGTCGACGATCGACTCGGCGTCGTATTGCGAGGCCGGACCGACGGCGACCAGACGGCCCAGGCGCAGCACGGCGATCCGGTCCGCGACCGACTGGACGTCGTTCAGGTTGTGCGAGATGACGATGACCGCGATGTTCTGGCTTTTCAGCCGTTTGATCAGATCGAGCACGACGCGGGTCTGGGTGACGCCGAGGGCCGCGGTCGGCTCGTCCAGGATCACCAGCTTGGCCTGGCGCATCACGGCGCGGGCGACCGCGACGGCCTGCCGCTGACCGCCGGACAGCGAGCCCACCGGCTGGCGGACCGAGCGGACCGTGACCACCGACAGGTCGGCCAGCGTCTGCCGGGCGGTTTTCTCCATCCCGATCTCGTCCAGCTGGAAGTGCTTGACCTCTTCGCGGCCGAGGAACATGTTCGCCACGATGTCCAGGTTGTCGCACAGCGCCAGATCCTGGTAGACGGTGGCGATGCCGAGATCGGTGGCGTCCTTGGGGGTGTGCAGGTGGACCTGGCGGCCCTGCCAGAAGATCTGACCGTCATCCTGGTGGTAGATGCCGGAGATCGTCTTGATCAGCGTGCTCTTGCCCGCCCCGTTGTCACCCACGACCGCGGTCACCTGACCGGGGGGGATGTCCAGGGTGATCTGGGTCAGCACGCGCACCGGGCCGAAGCTCTTGCCGACATCGACCAGGCGCAGCAGCGGCTGGCCGCCGTCGGTGGCGGCCGGGCCCGTGCTGGCCTGCGAGCCGGTGCTGACCTGCGGGCCGGGCGTGTTTTCCGGGGTGTCCATGGCGCCTGCCTCGTTCGTGACGTCGGTCACGTGGGGGTCGGGCGAGGACGCCCGGCCCGCGTTAGCGGGCCGGGCGCCTTCCGCGCTCGGCATGGTCACCGGGCGCGCCTCGCGTCGTTCCTCAACCTCATACGGAGATTCCGTCTGTCTTGCAGTCCGCCGCGTAAGAGCCGACGCACAGCTGCTGAGCCGGCACGAACTGGTCCGCGATGACGGTCGAGTTCATGTTGGACGTGGTGACCCATTCCGGGGTCAGCAGCACCGACGGGACCGCGGTGTTGCTGGTCGAGTCGGTCGTCGAGCCGTTCACCAGGGAGCTCGGCGGGGTCTTGCCGGCCCGCAGGTACATGGCCAGCGCCACCGCGGCCTGCGCTTCCAGGTAGATCGGCTTGTAAACGGTGCCGCACTGGTAACCGGACAGGATGTTCTGCAGTCCGACCAGGGTCGCGTCCTGCCCGGTAACCGGGAAGGTCTTGGCCTTGATGCCCTCGCGCTGCAGGTAGGTGATGATCGGGGCGGCGTTCTCGTCGTTCGGCGTGAGCACGGAGTTGATGTTCTTGTGCGCCGTGTAGGCCTGCTGGAACTCACTCTCCGCCGTGGGCGGGTCCCACGTTCCGGCCGGGGTACCGACCTCGACGTATTTCCCGTCCGAGAAGTACGGCTTGAGCACCGCGTCGTAACCCTGGGCGAACAGGGTGGCGTTGTTGTCGGTGGGCGCGCCGCGCATCACCAGGACGTTCGGCTTGCTGACGCCCTCGGCCGTGGCACAGGCCACGAAGCCGTTGCCGATCAGCGTGCCGACCTCGACGTTGTTGAAGCTGTCGTAGTACGCGCGGCTGCCGCCCAGGGTCAGCCGGTCATAGTCGATGACCTTGACACCGTGCGCCTTGGCGTACGTCTCGATCTGGGCCCCGACACCGGAGTCCAGCGGGTCCATGATCAGGACGCTGGCGCCCTTGGTGATTGCCTCCTGCGCATCGGAAAGCTCAGTAGCATCACTGCCTTGCGCATTCTGCACCGAAAACTGCGTCGGCGTAAGGCCCGCGGCCGCCAGGGCCTCGGAGAGATAAGGTGCGTCAAATTCCGTGTAACGAGCCGAAGAAACGGTGTCCGGAAGGATCGCGGCCACGTTTCCCTTGCCGATTGAGGCCAGGGGCTTCAGTGTTGCCATCGCAGAGAACGTGCGGCTGAGCGAGCTGATCGAGATCGACGGCACCGCCGTTGACGAGCCTGTACTCCCGCCGTTCGCGCTAGAGGAAGAGGAAGAGCTGCAGGCCGCAGCGGCGAGGCATACGGCCAGCGACACTGACGCTACTGCAGCCCCTTTCCTGGCCACTTTACTCATAAATACCACCTCGTGTCTTAGAGGAAGGGTCGACGGGTCCGCGTCCAGGCAGCCGAGACTGGCTTACTGACCTGGCGGAACTTCGCGGCCTTAGCGTCTTAACCACGACCTTAGAGGTCTCTTAATTAACGTGGCCTTAACATCGGGGCAGTTTCGTGAAGATACCGTGAACAGCAATGTTTCTGTGTTCTTCCTGGTTCACGTTTGTCACCTGGGCGTTATTGTTTGCGCTCACATTGGCGCTGACCGATGGCCAGTAGGTCGCTGGGTGGGACGCTGGGTGGGGCGCTCATTCGGGGGCCAGCCGGTAGCCGGCCCGGGGCTGGGTGAGGATCAGCGGGGGGCTGTCCTCGGCCTCGAGCTTGGCCCGCAGCCGCCGCACGTACACCCGCAGGTACTCGGTCTCGGTCTCATAACCGTGGCCCCACACCCGGCGGAGCAGGTGGGCATGGGTCAGCAGCTTGCCCCGGTTAACGGCGAGCTCGCGCAGCAGCGCGAACTCGGTCGGGGTCAGGTGCACCGGCTGGCCGCCGCGCCGCACCTGCTGCAGGGTCAGGTCGACGACGACGTCGCCGACCACGATGACCGGCGGTGCCTGCTCGGTCGGCGCGGCCGGCCGGGTCCGGCGCAGCGTCGCGGTGATGCGCGCCAGCAGTTCCTCGATGCTGAACGGCTTGGTCATGTAGTCGTCGGCGCCCATGTGCAGGGCGGTCACCTTGTCCCGCTCGCCGCCGCGGGCCGAGACCACGATGATGGCCACCGGCGAGCGCTCGCGGATCTGGCGGCAGAGGTCGAACCCGTCGGCTTCGGGCAGCATCAGGTCGAGCAGGACGATGTCCGGGTCCTCGGTCTCCAGCAACTGGAGCGCGCGCATCCCGTCCACGCTGACCACGGTGTCGAAGCCGCGCACCGCGAGGTTGGACCGGATCAGGTCCACGATGTTGGGATCGTCCTCCACCACCAGGGCGCAGGTCTTGCGGGCCGCCTCGGTCATCCCGGTCATTCAGTCATCCCCGTCATTCCGTGACTCTCCCATATCGGTGTTCTGGTGGGCCCCGGCCGGCCGGGCCGGGTCGAGGATCTCGGCTTCGACGGGCAGGGACACGGTGAAGCAGGTGCCCTGGGGCAGCGGGGTCAGCTCGATC
This sequence comes from Actinomycetota bacterium, assembly GCA_003161205.1. Next base: position 3,359 of record PMOU01000613.1, read on the forward strand.
TGGCCGCCGTGAGCCTGCACGATGCCCTTGGCGATAGACAGGCCCAGGCCGGCTCCCGCGCTCTTGCGGTTACTCGGTCGCGGGCGGCGGGCGGGCTCGAACGGCGCGGCCGCCAGTTCCGGCGGCAGGCCCTGGCCGTCGTCCCGCACGGTGATGACGACCTGGTCCGCGTCGGCCGTCACCGTGACCTCGACCCGGGTCCCGGGCGGGTTGTGGCCGAACGCGTTGTTCAGCAGGTT
>PMOU01000613.1:3610-15197 GCA_003161205.1 Actinomycetota bacterium
CGGCGGCAGGCAGGCGATCGCCGCCTCCAGCACCAGCCGGATATCGCACCAGTCCCGCTGCAGGCGCATGATGCCCGACTCGATCGCGGAGAAGTCGAGCAGGTCGTCGACCAGCCGGCCCAGTCGGGCCGACTCCGCCGCGATCCGGTCCAGGAAGCGCTGCTGGGAGTCGCCGTCCCAGGTCACGTCCGGCTGCATCAGGCTGGACGCGTAGCCCCTGATGGCGGTGAGCGGGGTGCGCAGCTCGTGGCTGAGCCGGGACAGGAAGCCGCGCTGAAGCTCCCGCGACCGGCGCAGGGCCGTCGCCTCCTGGTGCGCGTGACCCGCTTCCTCGCGTTCGAGCGCGAGGCGGAGCGAGTTCGCCGCGTCCTCCATCAGCGCCGTCTCTTCCTTGGTGGGCGGCACCCGCCGCCAGCTGGCGATCAGCACGGTGGGGCCGCCGGCCGCCATGAAGGCCACCGNNGCGGCCATCTCGTGCAGCGACGGTCTGGCCGACGACGGATCGGTGCCCACCGGTCCGGCGTAGGCGCGCCAGCGGGTCGGCTGGCCGGCCGGCTGGGTGATCAGCGCCACCTCCTCGGCCTGCAGGCCATGGCGCAGCGACTGGAGCGCGACGACCAGGCCTTCGCCGACCACCACCGGACCCGCCAGCGTCTCCAGCATCTCCCTGATCGTCTCCAGCACGCGGTTCCTGGTCGTCACCGCCTCGAGCAGCCGGTCGCGTTCGATCGCGCTGGCGGCGTACCCCGCGTAGACGGTGACGAGATCGAGCTCGTCTCGCTGCGGTGCGCCGTCCTGCCCGCGGAACACCGTGATGACCCCGCTCAGCCCGCTCGGCCCGAGCACCGGAACCGACCACGAACTGGCCACCTTCACCGTCTTGGCCAGATCGCGGAAGCTCCGCCAGGCCGCGCCGGCGCGCACGTTGTCGGCGATGACGGGCCGTTCATCGGCCGCGGCCAGGCCCACCGGACCGCCGCCGGGGCCGAACGGGAGCCTGGTCCACTCGTCCAGCTCGCCCGGAGCGAAGCCCAGCGACGCCGCGCAGAACAGGCTCCGGTCCGAGACCAGGTGAATGCACAGCCGTTCGCTGGACAGCGCCGACCCGAGCGCGGACAAGATCAGCGACAGGCTCGACGACGGATCCGCCGAGACCAGCCGGTCGGTCAGCCCGTGCAGCCGGGTGAGCTGGCGGCGCGCGGAGGTGTCGATCTGCTGGCCGGAAAGCAGCGCCACCACGTCGTCGGGGTGCGTATCGGCCGGGCGCAGGTCCGCCACGATCCGGCCCTGGCGCAGGACCACCACGCGGTCGGCCAGCCGGAACATCTGGTCGATGTCGTGGCAGGCCAGCAGGATCGTCGTCCCCTGCTCCCGCAGGCCCATGATCAGCTCTTCGACCTGCGCCGATTCCTTCACGCCGAGCGCCGCCGTCGGCTCGTCCAGGGCCAGCAGCCGCGGCCTGCGGGCCATGGCCCGGGCCACCGCCACCAGCTGCCGCTGGCCGCCGGACAGCGAGCGGACGCTGCGGGTAGTGTCCTTCAGCGGGATGCCGAGCGAGCTCAGCTGGTCCGCGGCGGCCGCGTGAAACCGGGTATCGGACCGTATCAGCCGGCGCGTCTCCTGGCCGAGCAGGATGTTGGCCGCGACGTCCAGGTTGTCGCACAGCGCCAGGTCCTGCCAGACCACGGCGATCCCGTGCTTGGCCGCCCCGGCCGGATCCGACGGCACTCGCTTGCCGGCCAGGAAGATCTCACCGGAGGCCGGGACCACGTCACCGGCGATGCAGCGCACCAGGGTCGTCTTGCCCGCGCCGTTCTCGCCCGCCAGCGCGACGAGCTCGCCGCTGCGGACGTCCAGGTCGATGTCGTCCAGGGCATGCAGGCGGCCGTAACTCAGGCTCAGCCCGGACACCGAGAGCAGCGGGCTGATCCCGGGGCCCGGCGCGCCGGCGGGGACAGCAAGGGCAGTGTCCCTGGCGGCGAGGAGAGAACCGGTCATCCCGACATTGTGTGTCTTCTACCGTGCACTTCGCCACTCAGGGGGGCGGGGAAGGTGGCTGGGGGATGAACTAGGGTCCGTTCGGTAGGTGTGATTTTTGAACTGGCGAGAGGAGCGGGCCGTGCTTGTCGCGTTTTCTGTGACGCCGATCGGGACCGGTGAGGCGGTCGGGGAGGCGGTGGCGGAAGCGGTCCGGGTGGTGCGGGACAGCGGGCTGCCGAACCGGACCGACGCGATGTTCACCACCATCGAGGACGAGTGGGTGGGGTTTTAATTAACTATTTTTGGGCGAACCTGCGATCCGCGGCACCGTTACTGCTTCTGAGCAGTAGAAAGGCCGTCCAGCAGGGTAACCTGCCTGCGGGCAACGCCGTCTCAACCGGTTTCCGCTGGGGTATCCAGGCGGTTGCGGCGGCGATGGCCAGCCAGCACACCTCTTCATTAGTTGCAGCCTGTGTGCTCTCGGCGACGGCCTGGATGTGGGCCCTGATGAGCTTCCGCTCGCTTAGGAACCCTCCGGGTAGATGGTGCCACCGGGCCTCGATCTCGGCCATCCGGTCGGCCGCTTCTAGCCGCTGGATGTACCGTTCGCCCGACTGGCCCTCACCGGCCAGGTATGCCTTGTTGGCCTGGTCCCAGTCGATGATGTCGCTGATGATGTCATGCATCGTCCGACTCCGCTTCTTCCCTGATTGATCTGACAGTCTGCCTGTTAGGTCTGACAGCGCTCTGATGCGGCACCGCCACCAGGGGCGCCGGGCTGCCGACGCGGTCGGCAGGCGCGGCGGGCGCTTCCCTTACCGTCGCCACGACGCTCACCACGGGGCGCCGAGGATCGCGGAGGCCGCCATGACGACCTGCCGACGGCGAACGCGCGCGTTATCCAGGAAAACGCCAGCCGGGCAAGTTCCGGGAGACAGCTCATGGCCAGGATGCCGCGCGACAACAGCGGCCCGCGCGTGCCATGGCCCGCCCGCGCACCCCTTGGCCAAGTTTTTACCGTTCCGGGGATACCTGTCGGTCTACCCGTGCCTTGACAGCCCACCCGGCACGGAGCGTTCATGAAGGATGCGCGAGCGTCGCGCGGCGCGGCACCAACCTCCTTGCCGGCCGCGGCACGGCGCGCACGGCCACGGCTGGCACGCGACCCCCGTCCGGGGAGCGTGCGGACGGCGGGCTCCGGACCGGGCGGGGACCTGGGACCGGGGAGGCGACGCCGACGCACGCGCCAGCCGGCCCCTTCACCCGTCACGGCGGCCTGGCCCGCCCCTTCCCTGACGACCTTCCGCCTGCCCCGTGTCCACTCCGGGGATGAAGGCGCCCTTGGCATGCGCGGGGACCGGCACGGTTCACGCGCGGAAAGGCGACTGCGCGCATGACCTCGCTCCACAGCCAGCGTTCCACCTGGCAGACCCCCCGGACGGTCGCCCGGCAGGCAACCCGGACCACCAGATCTGCCGCCCGACCTGCCGACCCCGGCCCGACCGTAACCCCTGGTAAGCGGCGAAATGTACCTGCGGGAGGGGACCGGGGCTTATGACTGTGTCATCACATTCTCATACGCGCGGGGCAGGCACAGGCGCAGGTGTCGGCACCAGGGCGGCCCGGGACGAGGCAGCGGTGCTGTCCGTGGCCGGTCACCTGACCGACCGCGACCGTGAGCTTGTGCGCCTGGTGGCGCGGCACCGCGTACTGACCACCGACCAGCTCGCCGCGCTCGCGTTCGGGAACATCACCACCGCCAGGCACCGCCTGGCGGTGGTCGTGCGCCTAGGCCTGCTGCGCCGCTTCCGGCCGCACCTTCAAACCGGCTCCGCGCCGTGGCACTACGTCCTCGGCCCCATCGGCGCCGCGCTGCTCGGCCAGGAAGACCGCGACGAGAAAAGATGGCTGCCGATGGTCCGCGCGGACCGGCAGCTTGCCCTCGAACGCTCCCAGCGCCTGGGACACTTGACCGGCGCGTCGTGGTTCTTCGTCGCCCTGGCGCGGCACGCCCGCGAGCACGGCGGCGGTGAACTCCTGAGGTGGGACGGCGAAGGCGAAGCCTCCGACTACCTGTACGCCCGCAGCCGCGAACTCGGCCCACGCCCCGACGGGCTCGGCGTCTGGGCGCAAGACGGAACCGACATCGCGTTCCTCCTCGAATACGACACCGTTGTTATGGACAGTTCGCTGTCTCAGGGAGTGAGTTATCTCAGCCCGGCTGCCTCGTGATTGTGATCGGTTCGTGATTTTCTCGGCTTGGTTGTTACTGTTAGGCGCTATTCGGTATGAGCGCGAGACGTGGTTGACGGTGAGCATCTTTGAGTCGGGAATCCTGGGATGGTCCGCGACGTGGGCGTGAGCACGGCGGGGCATCATGAGGACGTGAGACGGGTGGTGATCCTCGGTCGTGGCGGGGCTGGCAAGTCGACCCTCGCCCGGCGTCTGGGCGGGGTGACCGGCTTGCCCGTGGTCGAGTTGGACACGCTGTTCTGGCAGCCCGGCCTCGTCCCGGCAGATCCTGGTACGTGGGCGGCTCGGCAGCGGGAACTGGTCCAGCGCGATGCCTGGATCCTGGAGGGCGACCTCGGACCCTACGACGCGGCCCTGGATGCGCGGCTTGGGGCCGCTGACACGATAGTGGTGCTGGACTTCGCCTTCTGGCGATGTGCATGGCAGACGATCCGCCGGGGCCGTGAACAGGGCGGTTACTGGCGGTGGGTGTGGAAGTACCGGCGCGAGAGCCTCCCGGAGGTGATGCAGGCGGTCACCGCAAATGCTCCGCATGCGCGGGTGTGCGTGCTGCGCAGTCCTGGCATGACCCGGCGCTTCCTCGCTGAGGTTCAGCGGACGGCCGGCAAGGACGCTGCGCCTCGCAGCGGGTAGCCCGCTCCGGAACTCTCCGCGCCGTTGAGAAGGCTTGCGTTCCAGTGAGAGCGCGAGCACCGCGACGTCAGCGTGAGCGCCGCGGAGGTTTTGGCCAGGACCTATCCCTGTGTCGGTGCGCATCAGGAGTGACCTCTCGTGATCAAGATGAATGACGCTCAACAGGCCTGGTTCTTCAATGCCCTTCCTTGCCGGGGAGTGGTGCGAGCTGGGTGCGGTGGTCAAGTGCGGCGCGGAGGGCCTGGTTCTCGCGGTAGAGGTTGGCGGTCACGGCGGCGAGGGCGGCGAGCCTGCCGTTCAGGGTGGTGATCTTCTGGTTGGCGTCGCGGAGCGCTGCGCGGAGCACGGTGACGGGGTCGTCGGCGGGGACGCTCGGGATGTCCCGGGCAGAGGGCTGCTCAACGCAGGCGTTCCATTCGGCGAGGATCGTCTCGGCTCGGTGGACGGTGGCGTGGCTGACGGCTGCTTCGCGGGCGAGGTTTTCCTTGGTGAGGGCGCCGTCGGTGCGCTGCGGGGTGCCGTTGAGGAGTCGTTGCATCGCGGCGCGCAGCTTGGTCTCGGTGGCCGGGGAGACGGGCATGTCAGTGTCCTTGCTGGTGCCAGGCGCCGGTGATGCGCTGGACGTCGGCGAGTCGCTGCTGGAGAGCTTGCTTGCGGGGCGGGGCCAGGCGGGTCTGGCGGAGCATGGCGGTCAGGTCGGCTTCTTCGGCGAGCCAGGCCGGGGCGTGGGTGGCGGTGACGGCGGAGTTGCGGCAGCGGGCGGGGTGGCAGGCGCCGATGAGCGGGGCCTGGCCGCGCTGGGCGGGCGGGAGGGCGTTCTGGCACTCGGCCTGGGCGGGGTCCCACAGGCAGTGGTTGATGGTGCCGAAGTGCAGGTCGGCGAACTCGTCGCGGAGCAGGGTGATCTCGGTCCGGGGGTCGGCGTGCTGGGCGTGCAGGGCCGGGGCGCTGCCGAGGGCGGCGTTGACCTTGTCGAGCCCGGTGTGCAGGCGTGCGGCGCCGGGGCCGACCGCGACGACGCGGCCGTCGCGGCGGGCGTGCAGGAGGTCGGCCAGGCGCCGGGCGGCGGCCAGTTCGAGCTGGCTGCCGAGTTCGTCCGCCCAGGCGGTGTCGGCGGCCGCGTAGCCGGGGGTGGCGGCGTTGGCCAGGGCCCGGCGGGCGGCGTGCTTGAGCTGCAGGCCGAGGGCGATCTCGGAGTCGGGTTCCTGCCCGGTGATGATCGACATGGTGCGGCGGAACATGTGCGGCCGGACGCGGCCGGCGGGGATGGGCTGCAGGCCGAGGCGGTGGCTGGCGGTGTTGATGTGGGCGATGAACAGGTCGATGTCCTGGCGGGCGGCGATGCCCCGCCGCCCGTTGCGGATCCTGCCCGCCGGGTTCGCCGGCGGCGGCCTGAGGGTGGCGAAGATGTGGGTGGGGTGGGCGGACAGGCGCTCGGCCACGGCGATCGCCTGCGCGACCGGCTCGGTGATCCACCACCGCAGCTGGGGCCGGGCCGGGTCGAGTTTGGTCTTGTGCGAGGTCACGGCCGGTGATCCGTAGTGGGTGGTCACCGCGCCGCGCTGGATTTCCTGGATCTCGCTGTCGCGCATCATGCTCAGCGCGGCAACGAAGATGTAGATCGCGGCGCGGAGCATGCGCAGCTCGTGGCCGAACTGGCCGGGGCCGAGCCGCTCGAGCCAGGGCCCGGTGGTGCCGTCGGCGCGGGTCACGATGGCAAAGCCGGCGCAGTCCAGCCGCCCGAGAGCGGGGTCGGATTCGCCGCCGGCGATGTGCACGCGCCCGGCCGCGGCGACAGCGGCGGTGACCAGGGCGCGGCGGTGCTGCCCGGCGGTGCCGCTGAAGATGTCCCTGCCGCGATGGTCCGGGTCGATGAGCCGGGCCAGGGTTGCCCACAGCACCGTGCCCGCGGCGCCGTTGCGGTGATCACGTCCGCGGACGGGAATCTGGCTGGCCGGGTCGGCCAGCCAGCCCCGCAGGCCGGCGTCGATGACGGCGGCGCTGGGGGTGCGGGGCAGCGCTGGCTCTCGGGGGGCGCCGGAACCGGCGAAGGCCTGGCCGCTGCGGACGGGCTGGATCCTTCCCCCGGCGGCGGCTGCTTCGATGAGGGCACGGCGGGCGGTGGCGCGCTGGCCCCCGGCGGCGAAGACCGAGTCGGTGCCGCCGCCGGTGATCAGCAGGCTCAGCACGGTCCAGCGGGGGGTTCCGGCGGGCGCGTCCCGCCAGGCGGCGGCGTGCACCGGCACCAGGTTCGCGGGGTCGGCCAGCCAGCTGGCCACGAGCTGGTCGTAGTGCGCGCTGGCCTGGCTGCCCGGGGTGCGGCCCGCCAGTGAGGCAGCGGTGGTGCGGTCGCGCAGGTCCAGGAGATCGCCGGCGAATACGTCGATGTAGATCCAGGCGGCGTGCAGCAGCGGCCACCAGGTCGCCGGCGGGATCGCCGGGGTGGAGACGGGCCGGGCGACCCGGCGGCCGACGTCGGCGGCGGTCCGGTTCGGCCACGGGTCCTCCGGCACGCCGCCGCCGGTCAGGATGGGGGCCAGCACGACCAGGCGGCAAATCGATGACACGTAGCCGCTGACCGAGGATGGCCCGAGGCGCCCGGCGGTCTCCTCCAGGAACGCATCCCAGTGCGTGCTCGTCCAGGCGGGCAGGTCCGCGGGCAGCGCGTGCCGCTGCGCCCATCCCATCAGCGTGGTGAGGTGGTGGCACAGCCGCGCGAGGGTCTGCAGCGCCGCCGGCTGGGCGGGCAGGTGCACCCCGGCCTCGCGAAGTGCCCGGTGGGCGGGGTTGAGCAGCGCGAACGGCGCTTCGCGGGCGCGCAGGTTCCAGGCCGCCTCGGCGGGGAAGCGCAGCTTCCACGCGCCGGGGGTCTTGTTGCTGGGCCTGCGGATCGCGTCGGCGGGTCACTCATCGGACCGCCCGAAAACGGGTCCGCTGACGGCGGGGATCTTGTCGGGGTGGCCGGCGAACACGAGCTCGCCGTCGCCGAATGCCGGCATCGGCCGGCCGTGCGGAGGCGGTCACCGGTGGTACTCCGTCCGCATGCCGAGCGGCAGGTCCAGCGGCGGCCCCGCCGCGGCGGCGGCCCGGGCCTTCGCGGTCTCTTCCGGGCAGGCGGCGAACAGCCCGGCCAGCGCGGCGGCCTGGCGCCCCCAGACGGCCTGCCAGCGGGGCGGTTCCAGGATGTCGCGCTGGGCGGCGATGTGGTCCGCGAGCTGCAGCAGCCGCGGGAACTGCGCGGTGAACATCACCGCGTTGCGGCACAGCATGCACATCGCGGGCGCGACGTGGCACAGCGTCCCAGCCGGGGTGTGCGGGGAGTCATACGGGTCACGGCAGTTCGTCAGGCCCATGTCCAGCTGCCCGGCGCGCAGCGCGGCTGCCTGCCCGGCGCTCAGCCCCGCCGCCGCGGCGGCCTCCGGCCCGGCCAGGCTTTTCTCGGCGCTTGCGTCGAGGAACACCGGGTGCTTCCCGGTCTTCGCGAAGACCCTGTCCTGGGCGGCGTTGACGGCCCTGGCGGCCAGCACGTGCGCGGTCGTGCCGTGGGCGTAGTGGCCGCGGAACACCTCCACGTGGTGGTCGTCGCCGGCCAGGTCGGTCAGGGTCCCGCCGAGGGCGGCCACGCGGGTGGTCTTGGCGGTCTTGCGGAGCCGGCGGGCGTCATGCGGCGCCGAGATCGCCGGCGGGGTGCCGTCCTCGCCCGGGTGGGCAGTGATCCAGTGGGTAAGCCGGCGCCCCCCTTGCCTGAACAGGGCGGCCCGGGCGCCCAGCCTGGTGTCGTAATCGCGGGCTTCGACGGCCAGGAACAGCCAGCCGCCGGCGTCGAACGTCTCCCGGCTGGCGGCGGTAACGGCCAGCAGGCGGCGGATCAGGCCGGGGATGTCCCAGTTCCCGCCGCCGCGATGCACCCGGTCGCCCGCAACGGGCGGCGGCCCTTCGGGCGGGTGGAGGCGGACGCGGACGCGGCCGGCCCGGGCCTTGGCCTGGCGGAGCCGGACCGCACCGTCGCTGAACTCGATATCGGCCAGCGTCAGGTCGGCCAGTTCCTCGGGGGTGCAGTCGGCCATGGCCAGCAGGAGCAGCACCCGGAACGGCTGCAGGTCCAGTTCGCAGGGGAACAGCAGGCCGCCGGCGGCCATCATCAGCCCGAAGCGGCCGTGCCGGTGCCCGGCGCTGGCGCCCAGCATCTGGCGGACCGCGGCCGGCCAGGCGGCGACCTTCTCCGGCAGCCCGGCGTGCAGCGCCGTCGTGGTCAAGATGCCATGACGGGCGGCCCACACCAGGTTCGCCGGCTCGCCCCATCCCCTCAGCCGGGGGTCCTCGCCGCCGGCCAGCAGCGCCGTGCCCCTGGCCAGGCGCGCTTCCAGCGCGGTGATGTCCGCCCGCGCCATCTTCCGCAGCATCAGCCGCTCGGCGTTGGAGAACTCATCCAGCGGCGTCGTCGTGCCCTTGCCGAACATCGGCCGCGCGGCGGCCAGCGCCCGCAGCCGCTCATCAACGCCCGCATCCCGCGCTGCCCGCTGCCCGATCAATGTGAAGAGCACGACGACGCTCTGGTAGGGCTGCTGCGAGCGCGGGCCGTGCTGCTGGCGCAGCGCCGTCTCCCAGCCGCGGATGATCTCGGCCAGGTCGACGGGGCCGCCGTCGAGGCGGGCCGCGGCAGGATCAGCGCCCGCCGTGCGGCACCACCGGTCGGTGAAGCCGGCGAAGCCGCGGATCGCGACCGCGTAGCGTGACCCGTCGGCCAGCGCGGTCACCCGCGCATACCGGACCCACTCATCAGCCAGTTGCGCCGCCAGCAGCGAGCAGGCGAACGCCTGCGGATCAACCCGGTAGGTGCGCACGGCGTCCCGGTGCCGCGACTGGACGACCCGCACGCCGATCCGCGCGCCTGGCTCTGCCAGCGCGCCAGTCTCCGCGACCGGGACCGCGTCAGGCCGGGGCGCCCGCACCGCGTGGTGCTCGCCGCGGCGCGGCATCAGCGGGTCCTCCCGCCGGCCACGAGCGTGGCATAGTCGGCGTAGGTTGTCTCCGCGTCGTTCCACTCCGCTACCGCCTGCGCGACCAGCGCACTGGTCTGCCCCAGGTAAGTGAGGTACCGCATCGTCGAGGCAGGAGCGCGGTGGCCCAGGAGACGCTGCACGATCAGCAGCGGGTTAAGGGCGATGTGACCGGCCAGGTAGCCGCCGTGCCCGGCCGCCTCCCGCTGGGTCCTCTCCGCCTCGATGACCAGCTCAGTGAGTTGCTGCAGCATGAAAACCGCGAAAGTGCGCCTTAGATCATGTATTCGGAATCGGCGCGGCATCTCCGCCGGCAGTCCGTGCCCGGCCGCGATCCGCACCGCCCGGCCATGGGCGGATGAGAACACCTGCTCCCATCGCTGCTTGGTCAGCATCCGCCCGCCCCGCCCGGCGAACAGCGCCATCGGCTCCAGCCCGCGGCTGCCCTCGGTCACGGTGATCTGGCGCAGCTGGGCGGGCATCGCCGCGACCCGGAACACGCGCCGCCGCCCGTGCAGGCACCCGGTCAGCCGCATCGCCGCCGTGTCCACGTCGCTGACCACGAACAGTTCCTCGCGGCGGCCGGCCAGGACCGCGGCCGACCGGCGGATCACCGAGGCACGCTCAGTGCGCCGGTACACATCGATCTCGCGAAGCGTCGCGTGCTGGATCAGCACATCGCGGGGCAGGCCGTACTTCGCGGTCGCCTGCAGCCGAACCGTCACCGGCAGGCCATCACGTCCAGGGGGCGCGACCTCGATGTCCAGCAGGCAGGAGAACTCCCGCAGCCGCATGCCGGTGGTCACCGCCAGTTCCGCCGCCGCGCAGTTGCGCAGCGGCGCCGCCCCGCGGAACGACCGGTCGGCGTCACCGCCGGGCAGCAGCCCGCGCAGCCCGACCTGCCGCAGCAGCCGCCACTGCCGGTAGGTCAGGCAGCGGACATCCAGGTCAACGGTCGCGCCCCAGGCCAGCACGTCACGGCCTCCAGGCCGCCGGAAGTACGGCCACGCCGCCAGCCTCCCGGCCTGCACCGCCCAGCCGTAGAAACTGTTGACCGCCGCCCGGCGGCGCTTCCACGTGGCCGCCGACACCGGCCGCTCCCGGTCCCGGGTGCAGTACTCCCGGTAGGCCACCAGGTCATCCTCCCCAGCCGACAGCAGATCAGACGGCACCGGCAGCCGCCCCAGAAAGGCGGCCAGGTCGAGCAGGTCATGGGCGTAATCGGCCATGGTGGAGGCCGCCAGCGACTTCGACAGCTGGAAGAAGAACGAGCACAGCGGCTCCGCGGGCCGCATGTCCGGGCCCAGGATGAACGGGGTGCCCTCCGCCACCGCACCGTCGCGCTCCACGTACGCCACAGCATCCAGATCCATCCCGGGCACCGGGACGAAGTACCGCCGCACCTTCTGATGCGACACGAAGTAGTGATCCACGCCTGACCTTTCGAAGACGGCAGCAAGCAACAAGCCCAGGACAGTAACAGGCGTGAAGAGACCATCTATCTGGTGATTTAGGGGGCACTGAGACATCCCCGAACCCTTGCCGTAACCGGCACCGAGCACCTGCCCCAGCTCGTCGGCAAACTCACCGGCTACGCCGAGCAGGCCGGGACCAACACCGCGCTCACGATGCCACTCCTGTTCTGCTTCCCCACCGCGCGCCGCGAGCAGTCCGCCCGCAAGGCACTCGCCGCCACCGCCGCCGCATCCCTCGACCTACAG
>PMOU01000117.1 GCA_003161205.1 Actinomycetota bacterium
GTGCTGCGCCGCACCAGCCGCGCCCCGGGGGCCGACGGCCAGCTGGACGGGGACGCGGAGCTGCTGGCCGTCGGCGACCTAGAACTGGACGAGGAGCACTGGGTCGTGCGGCGGGGCGGAACCCAGGTCGAGCTCTCCCCCACGGAGTTCCGGCTGCTGGCCTACCTGATGCGCAACCAGGGCCGGATGCTGACCAGGCAGCAGCTGCTCGAGAACGTGTGGGGCTGGGAGTTCGCCGGCCAGTCGCAGGTGGTCGAGACCTACGTCAGCTACCTGCGCCGCAAGCTCGACCCGCTCGGGCCGCCGCTGATCCACACCCAGCGCGGCGTCGGCTACAGCCTGCGGCCGCCGCCAGAAACTGAACGCGCGAACCGGTGACGCTCACGCGGCGGCTGGCCGGCGGCCGTGGGAGGCTCTCGCTGCGGTCCCGGCTGCTCGCCGGGCTCATCGCCATCACCGCGCTGTTCCTCATCGTCATGGGCGTGGTGACCACTGTCGTTCTGGGTAATTCTGAGCAGGCTCAGTTCGACTCCGGCCTGGTCCTGGCCATCCGGGCCAAGCTGAGCGAGATCCCCGGCCTGCAGGGCGGCTACACGGTCGCGTACTACGACGCGGCGTCGAGGTCGGTCATCCCGTTGTCCTCGGGCTCGTCCGCCTCATCCGAAGTGACCGGACTGCTCAACAGCCTGGGCGGCGGCGCAGGATGGGCCACGTTCCGGGCGCAGCATCTCGCGGGGCAGCGGTTCAGCATCTCCCAGCCGGGATCCCCGTCGCTGACGGCGATCTACCGGCTGGTCAGCGCGGCGGAGGCGGCGCACAGCGACGGGGTCGTGCCATCGGGCCCGGGGGTCCTGGTGATCGCGCGCCCGGACGGCGCGGTGGGCAACGAGGTCCGCGGGCTGGTCCTGGCCGAGCTGATCACGGGGGCGGTCCTGCTGGCGCTGCTCGGGCTGGGCGGCCGCTGGCTGATCAGCCGCGGGCTGGCGCCGCTGGACCGGATGGCCAGCACCGCCGACGTGATCACCAGCCGGGGCGACCTGACCGCGCGGATGCCGGATCCCGGCGACCACGCCGAAGCGGGGCGCCTCGCCGGGGCGATCAACACCATGCTGGACCGGATCCAGCAGGCGTTCGGGGCCAGGTGGGAGTCTGAGCAGAAGGTGCGGCAGTTCGCCGCGGACGCCTCGCACGAGCTGCGCACGCCGCTCACCACCATCCGCGGTTACGCCGAGCTTTACCGGCAGGGCGCGCTGGGGCCGGACCGGCTGCCGAACGCCATGCGCCGGATCGAGCAGGAAGCCGAGCGGATGTCCAGCCTGGTCGCCGAGCTGCTCGAGCTGGCCCGGCTGGACCGCGACTCCTCTCTGGACCTGACCGAGACCGACCTGTCGGCGCTGGTCCAGGACGCGGTGGCGGACGCCCAGGCGGTGGAGCCGGGCCGGCCGGTCAACGCCAGGACTCCGGGCAGCCTGGTGGTGGTGGCCGACGAGCCGCGGATCAGGCAGGTGCTGGCCAACCTGCTGGGCAACGTCCGCGAGCACACCACGCCGAAGACCCCGGTGGCGATCCGGCTCTCCCGGGCGGGCCAGGGCGCGCTGCTCGAGGTGACCGACGCGGGCGACGGCATGGACACCGACGTGGCGGCGCGCGCGTTCGACCGCTTCTACCGGGGCGGGCACAACGGCAACGGCGGGCACGGCAGCGGCCTCGGCCTGTCCATCGTGCAGGCCATCGCGACGGCGCACGGGGGTCACGCCATGCTCAAGTCAGCGGCCGGCGTCGGCACCAGCGTGCAGGTATGGATCCCGTTCCAGCCCCCGGCCCGGGATGCCGAGCTGACGCAGCCTCCGGACGCGACCTACAACTGACCTGTTCTTGAGGGCGGGCCTGTCACCAGCCTGTTTGTCACAAACCCGGTCATATGCTGGCGATTGCCCTACGGTAAGGCCATGGACGACCGCGAAATTGTCGCGGCCATCGCGGCAGGCGAGCTAACCGCCCTCGCCAGGGCCTACGACCAGTACGCCGAGTCCCTCTACGGGTACTGCCGCTGGATGCTGGCTGAGCCAGCCGACGCGGCCGAGGCCGTGCAGGACACCTTCGTCATCGCCGCGGGCGAGCTTGGCGCCCTGGCCGACCCCCGCAAGCTCCGGCCCTGGCTCTACGCCGTGGCCCGCAACGAATGCCACCGCCGCCTGCCTGAGGCCGGGCCGGATCTCGATGAGGAAACCCGCGCGTTCGCTGTGGCCGACGACGACGACGCCGAACGGGCCGACCTGCGCCGGCTGGTCCGGTCCGTCTTGTCCGGGCTGAACCCGGGTGAACGCGAGGCCCTCGAGCTCGGCTTGCGACATGACCTTCAGGGCACCGATCTCTCGGCCGTGCTCGGCGTCTCCCGCAAGCAGGCGCATGTCCTGGTCGCACGCACCCGCAGCCAGCTCGAGGAGACCGTGGGCGCGCTGTTCGTCGCGCGCAACGGGCGACGAGCCTGTTACGAGCTCGAAACGATGCTGGCCGGCGTGGACGGGCGGCTGCCCCCGGCCACCCGGAAACGGATCAACGACCACGCCGATCGGTGTGAGATCTGCGGCAACAGCAGGCGCGGCGTGGTGCGCCCTGCGACGTTGTTCGCCATGGCGCCGCTGGCCGCGCTGCCGTTCTGGCTGCGGGATGACGTGCTCGAGCTGTGCTCCGACAGCAGCGATCAGACGATGGCGTACCGGCAGGAGGTGATGCTGCGGGCGGGACCGTTCGGCCCCGACGGCTTCCCGCCGACGTTCAGGCCGCCGAGGTCGCGGGTCGTCGTCCTGTCGCGGATCGCGGCGGCGGCCGGCGTCGCGATCGCCGTCGTTTCGGCCGGCACCATCACCGTGCTCGCGCTCAGCGGCCCGCACGTCCCGCACCCGGCGGACGCCGTCCGGGTCACCACCGGGTCCGTGAGCGCGAGCGCGGCCCAGACCGCCGGCGTCATCGCGAGCGCCGCAGCCCCGTCCAGCGCGGCGCCGACGGCCAGCCAGCCCACGACCGCCGCCCAGGACCCCGCGGAAATAGCGTCCACGCCGGCCAGCAAGACCAAGCCATCACCGTCGCACCCGGCCACGACCTCGGCCGCTCCCGCACCGTCACGGTCGGCTACGCCGTCGCCGTCGCCGTCGCCGACCGTTTCGCCCACGGACACGGGGACACCGACGTCCACGGCGTCGGCGTCGGCGTCGCCCACGCCGACGGCCAGCACGTCCACGACGGCATCGCCGTAAGGTCTCTTCAGTGCGGGAGGCCGGGGGTGGCCAGGAACTGGTCCAGCTCGGCACGGGAGGGTGATACCGCCGCTCCGAACCGGGTGACGGCCAGGGCGGCGGCGGCGTTGGCGCGGCGAGCGGCGTCGCTCACGGTCAGGCCGGCGGCCAGGGCCGCCAGGAACACCCCGGAATGGGCGTCACCCGCGCCCGTCGTATCGACCGCCGTGACCGCGGGAGCCGGGATATGGCTGAGGCCTGCGCTGTCCCGCAGGGCCAGCACGCAGCCGTCCGGGCCGGCCCGGACGATGACGTCGGCCTGGCCGGTTCGCCCGATCAGGCGGCGGGCCGCTTCGGCCGGGTCGCTGCTGCCGGTGAGCAGGGCGGCTTCGCGCTGGTTGCAGCTCCACCAGTCGCAGCGGGCCAGCACCGGGTCCAGGACCGGCGCGGAGATGTCCGCGACCAGCGGGCCGGGGTCCACGAACAGCAGGACCCCGGGCGCAAGAGCGGCGGCCCAGGCGCCGAGGATCGCTCCCGAGGCGGGCGCCACCAGGCCGTAACCCGATACGTAGACGGCGTCGCCGGGCCTGAGGAGGACCAGGTCCCAGGCGTCCGGCTGGCGCAGCGACTCGGCCCCCAGGTGGGTGATGAACGTCCGCTCGCCGCTGTTGTCGACCAGGGCCACGTCGAAACCCGTGTCCGCGTCCGGGTCCGGGGGGCGGAGCAGCCCGATGTCCTCGGCGGCCAGGGCCGCGCGGACTTTCTCCCCCCACGGGCCGGTGCCGTGACCGCCGCAGTACAGGACGGGCAGGCCCTGCCGGACGGCGGCGGCCATGATGTTGAATCCGCCGCCGACCTGGACGGCGGCGGACTCCGCGAGCATGTCGCCGCCGCGCTCGGGCAGCGACGGGACCCACATCAGCAGGTCGACGATGGCCTCGCCGGCGAAAAGCAGGCGGTTCAGCCGNNCGCGCAGTGCGTAGAGGTCGTCGGCCAGCGCGGTGAGGTCGAGACCCTGGGCGTCGATGACGGCGATCGCCTCGGGCGGGAAGGCGGTGACGCCGTGGCAGGCACCGGCGATCGCGCCGGTCATCGCCGCGATCGTGTCGCAGTCACCGCCGAGCGAAGCCGCCAGCAGGCAGGCTTGCCACGGATCGTCCGGCACCGCGGCGAGCACGGCGAAGGCGGCCGG
>PMOU01000297.1 GCA_003161205.1 Actinomycetota bacterium
CATGTCGATGAAGTCGATGACGACGATGCCGCCCACGTCGCGCAGCCTGAGCTGGCGGACAATCTCCTCGGCGGCTTCGAGGTTGTTGCGGGTGACGGTCTCTTCCAGGTTGCCGCCCTGCCCGGTGAACTTGCCCGTGTTCACGTCGATGACCGTCATCGCCTCGGTCTTGTCGATGACGAGCGATCCGCCGCTGGGCAGCCAGACCTTGCGCTCGAGGGCCTTGGCCAGCTGCTCGTCGATGCGGTAGTCGGCGAACGCGTCCCGCGGGCCTTCCCAGCGGGTGATCCGGTCGGCCAGGTGCGGCGCGACGTACTTGACGTACTCGTCGACCACGTCCCAGGCATCGTCACCGGACACGATGAGCTGGCTGAAGTCCTCGTTGAACACGTCCCTGATGACCCGGATGGTCAGGTCCGGCTCGCTGTAGAGCAGCGCGGGCGCGGTGGCCGTCTTGGCCTTCTTCTCGATCGCCTCCCACTGGGCGGCGAGCCGGGTGACGTCGCGGTCCAGCTCTTCCTCGGCCGCTCCCTCCGCCGCGGTGCGGACGATGACGCCGGCGTGCTCCGGCGTGACCTTCTTCAGGATCGCCTTGAGCCGGTTCCGCTCGGTGTCGGGGAGCTTGCGGCTGATGCCGGTCATGGACGCGCCCGGCACGTAGACCAGGTACCGGCCCGGCAGGCTGACCTGACTGGTCAGCCGGGCGCCCTTGTGCCCGACCGGGTCCTTGGTGACCTGCACGATCACCGACTGGCCCGACTTCAGGGCCGACTCGATCCGCTTCGGCTGGCCTTCCAGCCCGCTGACGTCGAAGTTGACCTCGCCGGCGTAGAGCACGGCGTTGCGGCCCTTGCCGACGTCGACGAAGGCGGCCTCCATCGACGGCAGCACGTTCTGAACTCTGCCGAGGTAGACGTTGCCGACGTAGGACTGATGGCTGGAGCGGTTCACGTAGTGCTCGACGAGCACGCCGTCCTCGAGCACCGCGATCTGGGTACGGTCCAGGCGCTGGCGGACGACCATGGTCCGCTCGACCGACTCACGGCGGGCGAGGAACTCGGACTCGGTGACGATCGGCGGCCGGCGGCGGCCGGTCTCCCTGCCTTCGCGACGCCGTTGCCTCTTGGCCTCGAGCCTGGTGGAACCCTTCACCGACCGCACGTCGTCGTTGCTGGTCGGCTCACGGACGTGCACCACGGTGTCGGGCGGGTCGTCGGGGGTCAGCGAGTCCGATCCGGCCACGCCCTCGGCCGAACCGCGACGGCGCTTGCGCCGGCGCCGGCGCGCGCTGGCCGAACCGGAATCGGCGTCGTCATCGTCATCGGACGGCCCGCCGGCCTCGGCCGCCCCGCTGGCCGCAGCGGAGCCCGCAGGCTCCGTCGTGGCGGAGGCGGCACCGGCGGACGCGGTACTCCCATCCCTGGTCCCGGCCGTTCGCCGGCTGCGGGTGCGGGCGGCAGGCCTGCGGCCCTCCGACTGATCCGCGCCGTTAACCGGGTCAGGCGAAGCGCCCTGGCCCGCTTCGGTGCCCTGGCCCTCCGGCCGGTCGTCGCCGGCGTCGGCCGCGGCATCCTCGCCATTCCTGCCCCGGCCGCGGCTCGGCCTGCGCCGGCGGCGACGGCCTGAAGCCGAGCCATCGTCGTCCTCACCGGAAACCCCGGAATCCGCGAAACTCCCGGTCGCCTCGGCGTCCTCTTGGTTCCCGGCTCTTCCGCGGGACGAACCCGAAGGCGCCGACGATCCGGGCGCCGGGTCGGCCTCCGCGGGTTCGGGCCGCGCCGTGGGCGCCTGGAACACCGGCTGGAACACCACCGGCGGCGGCTGGAACACCGCCGCGGGCACACTCGGGTTCAGCTCGCCGGCACCCCGCCCGCCTGACGCGTCGTCGTGGGAATCACTGTCGTGTAGCTCGCTCTCGAGCATTCGGGCAATCTCCAGTCAGGCTCCCGGGCGCGCGGTATCGCGGCGTTCCGCTCAATGGCGGCACATCGCGACGCGCCCGCACACCACACGGGAGCACGTTGTAAACGAAGGCCCGGGCGGAGCCGCGTGGGCGGCCCTGAGCTTGCGCGGTCAACGCGCGAACTCCACGGCACCGAGCTTCGTAGCTGATCTCTGTCTTTACGGGTACGGCTCCCCAGCACATCCGTGCCCCCGTCATGACACACCCTCTCCGGTCAGTAGGGCTCGTGAGCCCTGCGCCAGCCGGGTGGTCAATGGCGGTGACGACGGAACGATGCCGTTCCTTTCGCGCAGCGCGGTCAAAACGTCCTCAGGCCGCACGGCAGGTGCCGTATGTAGAACAACCATTCGGAGAATGGCACAATCTTCGTGACCTGCCATGGCGGCACGCTGGCCGCCACCAGGATCGGCCGTGATCTCGTCGGAGTCGATGACGTTCATCTCGACCACGGCCGCTCGAGCATCCAGGCACCGGACGCCCTTGTCCGTGAGGCGCTCAACCGGCGCCTCGCCGAGCGTGAGGAAGCTGGCGACAGCCTGCTCGGCTGCCGCTGGCCGCACGCCCGGCAAAATCACACGCCACTCAGAAGCCTCCAGGCCCCCATTGGGGCCCCCTGAGATTTCCTCGGTAACGTCGATCACATCAATCCCATCAGGCATTACCGCGTCCAGCCGCTGGCACACCTGCGCCTCAGGCTGCCGGGCAGTGAACCCGAGGCTCAGGTATTCAGCCTCGCTCGCCACACCGGTCGGAGCACCACCCATGTAAGAAATCTTCGGGTGAGGCGAGAAGCCAGCCGAGTAAGCAATCGGCAGCCCGGCCCTGCGAACTCCCCGCTCGAAGGCGCGAGCCACGTCCCGGTGGCTGGCAAAACGCATCTTCCCACGCTTAGCATACCGGACCACCAGATGCTGCACCGCAGGCAACTGGGCCAGCCTAGAGTTAGGCAGTCTTGGGTCCGGCTCCGGCACGCTACCTCCCGACCACGACGGGAAGCAGGTGCCTCCCGTCGAGGCGCACCCCCGTCGGGCCTACCTGGATCTCGGTCCCCATAGCGGGACAAACTCCGCATTCGTAACACGGAGTCCAACGGCAATCTTCCACCTCAGCCGCGCCCTCGGGGGCGATGGAGTCCTGCCAGTCCTGCCACAGCCAGTCGCGGTCTAGGCCCGCGTCCAGGTGATCCCAGGGGAGCACCTCGCTGTAATCACGTTCGCGCGAAGTATACCATGCAAGGTCGACCGGCTCGCCGGCCAGGGCAGACTCGGCGCAGCGCTGCCACCGCTCGTAGGAGAAGTACTCGCTCCACCCGTCGAATCGCGCGCCGTCCCGCCACGCCGCCAGGATCACGCCGCCCACCCGCCGGTCACCGCGCGACAGCAGGCCCTCGATCTGGCCGGGACGCCCGTCGTGGTAGCGGAACCCGATGGCCTTGCCGTAGGCGCGGTCCGCGCGCAGCGCCCCGCCCAGCGCCCGCAGCCG
>PMOU01000659.1:0-2764 GCA_003161205.1 Actinomycetota bacterium
TCGACCTCGGCCCCGGCGCCGGCCACGACGGTGGCCGGATCGTGTTCGAGGGCACCCCCGCCGACCTTGTCGCCGCCCGTTCCACCCTCACCGGCGAGCACCTGGCGGCCTACGTCCGCACCTGACCGATCAGGAATCGAGAAGCGCCGGCTCCCGAGCCGCAACTAGCCTGGTGGCCATGGACATCACCATTGCCTCGGCCTTCCTCCCGCATGACGATCCGGACGCCTCCCTGGCCTTTTATCGCGACACCCTCGGTTTCGAGGTCCGCAACGACGTCGGATACGGCGGCATGCGCTGGATTACGGTCGGCCACCCCAGCCAGCCCGGCACCTCCATCGTCCTGCACCCGCCGGCCGCCTACCCCGGCATCACCGAGGACGAGCGCCGCACCATCGCCGAGATGATGGCCAAGGGAACCTACGCCATCATCACCCTGGCCACCAAGGACCTCGACGGCACCTTCGCGCGGCTGGAGGCCCGCGACGCCGACGTCGTCCAGGAGCCGACAGAACAGCCCTACGGAGTTCGCGACTGCGCCTTCCGCGATCCCGCCGGAAACCTGATCCGCATCAACGAGCTCCGTTGAGCCGTCTGACGATGACCGCCATGACCTGCGGCCGGGGGAGCGGCTCGGCCTGGCGGATGACTTTAGGGTCTATAGTCAGTGACTGTCGATCTCCGTCACGCTATGGAGGCCCATGCACGTGTTCATTACCGGCGGTTCCGGCCTGACCGGGCCGGCCGTCGTCAGCGAGCTGATCGCGGCTGGCCACACCGTGACCGGGCTGGCGCGCTCGGACGCCGCGGCGGCGCGACTCCAAGCGCTGGGCGCCGCTGCGCGACGGGGTTCCCTGCAGGACCTGGACTGTCTGGCGGCAGGCGCCGAAAGCTCGGACGGGGTGATTCACATGGCCTTCAGCGCCGACCGGACCGACCCGGGAGCGCGGGCCCGCCATGACGTCGAAGCGATCGGCGCGCTCGGTGGCGCACTGACGGGGAGCGGCAGGCCGTTGGTCGTCACCTCCGGAACCCTGGTCATGCCGGCCGGCCGGATCAGTGCGGAGACGGACACTCCGGATGAGAGCTCGATCGGGGCACACCGCATTCCGGGTGAACGGGCGGCGCACGCGTTCGCCGAGCGCGGAGTGCGGGTGAGCATCGTCCGGCTCGCGCCCACCGTGCACGGCCCCGGCGACCACGGGTTCGTTCCGGCTTTTGTCGCGGCAGCTCGAAAGACCGGCGTCTCGGCGTACATCGGCGACGGCGGAAACCGCTGGCCCGCGGTCCACCGCCTCGACGCGGCCAGCCTTTACCGGTTGGCATTCGAGAACGCACCCGCCGGCACGGCGCTGCACGGCGCCGCAGAGGGCGGAGTGACCCTGAAGAGCATCGCGGACCAGATCGGGCGCCAGCTGGGTGTTCCCTCGGAGTCGCTGACGATCGATGAAGCGAGGGAGCATTTCGAACACGCGAGTGAGCCCTTCGGGAGCACCTTCCTGGCGGCCATTCTCGCTGCCGACGCACCGGTCTCCAGCGACCTCACCCGAGCGCTGCTCAGCTGGGAGCCCACGCACGACACGCTCCTCGAAGACCTGCAATACGGCGACTACATCACCTAGCCTTTCCCGGACATGAAGAGAGCGCGGACATTTCCTCCGCCGCATTACCGGCCTCGAGGTCGCGAGAAACGAGTAGTCCGTGCCGCGGCGGTATCCGCGCCGGTCAGGGTCCACCGGAGAGCTCGTAGCCTGCGTACCGGTCCGGCCCGGTACGCAGGTAGACCACGAGCGCGCATGAGGAGGTGTGCGGTCCTGGGTATTCCTCTGCCAGCAGCTGGTCGCGGTGGAAAGCCAGCGGTGGGTAGTTCCCGACCACCCGGACCGGCGAGGTGGCTCCGGCCTCCACTTGCCGCAGGCTCTGCGCCGGACCGCCGTCGTTGTCGTAGTTCCGGTAGCACCAGTGCACCCGCGAGTCGGCACTTTGGCCAGGAAACACGTTGTAAGTGCCGCGGTACCACACGATGAAGCCGCCGGCCGCGACGAGCACCGCGATCAGCGCCCAGGCAATCGCCTGCTGGCGCCGTTCCACCCGTGGGTCCGTGACCACGCTCATACCTGGCCATGAAACCCGAATCGTCGCCCGACTGGCAAAATCCGTACCGGGCCGAGCTGTCCCGTCTCAGCCCTGCGGCCGGCGATAGCCTGGCCACGTGTGGGTTCGCCTACGGGCCAGGTGGACGGCCATGCCGATCTGGGCGAGATGGGTTCTCGCGTTGTACATGATCGGCTTCGCCGAAGGTGCCGAGACAGTCGACGTAGGGCGCGCTGGTGGCAGCCACCGAGGGTGAGCTGGCGGGGGAGTGGCGCGTAAGTCGCTTGCGCTGCCACCTACGTTTACCTACATTGTCATACATGGTAACTACTCCCAGCCCATCGTCGATTCGATTCGAACCGCGCGTATTCGAGCGCCTCTCCGCGTTCGTGGCAGCGCATCGGGATCTGACCCTGTCCAGCGCCACCAGCAGGCTCGTCGATGAGGCGCTCCGGATTCGTGAGCATCCGCTTATCACGTTCAGGGATGGCCCGGCTGGACGCAGGGCTCGGCTGGTCGGCGGTCCCGATGTCTGGGAGGTCATCGGCGCCATCCGGTCGGTCCGCGAAGCCGAGCCGGCGCTGGAAGGCGACGAGGTTCTCGCGGTCGTCGCCGAGACGTCAGGGACGCCCGCGCCGTTCACACGTGCGGCCCTGGCCTACTGGAGCGA
>PMOU01000659.1:2781-13476 GCA_003161205.1 Actinomycetota bacterium
CGCTGATCTCGCTGCCCGCGGCATCGACTGCCGTGCGGTCGCTGCGGATCCTGTCCTGCGCGCTCTGTCGGACCTGGAGATCTTCCAGGCGGCACTGACCGAGGGCCGGGTTCTCGTGACGAACAATGTCCCGGACTTCGAGAGCCTCCGGCGGGCACACGAGGCGGCCGGAGACAAGGTTCCTGGCCTCATCTACACGTCTGACCTAACGTTCCCGCGGGCCAAAGCGTACGTCTCCCGGCTCGCGGCGGCACTCGCCGACGCCGCGACCGAGCGTGCGGCAGCCCGCCGGGGCGGCGTGCTCTGGCTGCGCCCGCCCTGACTGACAAGCGCTGCGGCAAACCGCGAACCGCCGGACTTTCGTGGTTGACCCTGACGCTCAGCCGGCTGGAGCGGACTTGCCGGACCGGATCCTCAGCCTGCGCGCCCAGGCGCGCGTCATGCACGGCGGAACCGGTGCGAGCCGCGAGTGGTCACGGGCCTTGTAGGCGGACGGCGGCTCGCCGACGAGGCGCGTGAACGTCGAGCTGAACGAGCCGAGCGAGGTGAATCCCACGGCCATGCACACGTCAGTCACGGACAGGTGGCCGCTGCGCAACAGCGCCATCGCCCGTTCCACGCGCCTGGCCTGCAAGTAGCCGTACGGCGTATCGCCGTACGCCTCGCGGAACCGGCGGGAGAACAGTGACGGCGACATCAGCGCAGCGCGGGCCATCACCGGGACGTCCAGCGGCCGCGCGTACTCGCGATCCAGCAAGTCCCGGGCCCGGCGTAGATGTGCCAGCTCAGCGACCTCCATGCGAGGACCGTACACCGTGGCAGGCCAGACAGCATGTTGACTTGAGACGAGCAGAGGACCGCGCCGACGGGGGAGGGCCCGCTAGTCAGCGGGAGCGCTGCACGCGACGCTCGTCCCAGACTGGCTCGGACGTCTCGCGGATCATGCCGTCGGCACCGAAGATCAGGAAGCGGTCGAAGCTACGGGCGAACCAGCGGTCGTGGGTGACCGCGAGGACCGTGCCCTCGTAGGCTTCGAGGCCGCGCTGAAGTGCCTCGGCAGACTCCAGGTCGAGGTTATCCGTCGGCTCGTCGAGCAGCAGTGCAGTCACGCCCTGTAGTTCGAGCAGGAGGATCTGGAATCTGGCCTGTTGTCCGCCAGACAGCTTGCCGAAGACCTGGTCCCCCTGCCGGTCAAGCTCGTAGCGGCGAAGTGCGCTCATCGCGGCGCCGCGGTCCTTCGCGTAGGCGTCCCAGAGGATGCTTGTTAGTGTCCGTCCCTCCAGTTCCGGGTGGGCATGTGTCTGGGCGAAGAAGCCAGGCACCACGCGCGCGCCCAGCTTCCAGATCCCGGTGTGCGCGACCTCCTGTCCTGCGAGCAGCCTGAGGAAGTGTGATTTGCCCGACCCGTTCGAGCCGAGGATCGCGACCCGGTCACCGTAGAAGACCTCCAGGTCGAACGGCCGCATCAGCCCGGTGAGTTCAAGACCCACGCAGGTGATGGCCCGCGTTCCGGTGCGTCCGCCGCGCAGCCGCATCCTGATGTCCTGATTGCGGGGTGGCTCCGGCGGTGGTCCGGCTTCCTCGAACTTGCGTAGCCGTGTCTTGGCCGCCTGATAACGGGAGGCCATTTCATCGCTGCGCGAGGCGTACTGCTGCATGTCAAGTACGAGCCTCTTGAGCTGGGCGTGCTTTTCGTCCCAACGGCGGCGCAGCTCCTCGAATCGCTCGAACCGCTGCTCGCGCGCTTGGTGGAAGGTGGCGAACCCGTCGCCGTGCACCCAAACGTCCGAACCGCCGGGTGCAGGTTCGACGCTCACGATCGTCGAGGCCGTCTGAGCGAGCAACTCCCGATCGTGCGAGACGAAAAGCACGGTTTTGGCCGTCTGCTGCAACTGTGCCTCCAGCCAGCGCTTGCTGGGCACGTCCAGGTAGTTGTCGGGTTCATCCAGGAGCAGCACCTCGTCAGGGCCACGCAGCAGTGCCTCGAGTACCAGTCGCTTCTGCTCTCCCCCCGACAGCGTGCGAACTGCCCGCCACTGCGCACTTTCGTAAGGTGTGCCCACGGCGGCCATGGTGCACATGTCCCATATAGTCTCGGCGGCATACCCGCCCACGTCGGCCCAGTCGCTCAGCGCCTGCGCGTACGCCATCTGAGAAGCCTCGTCGTCGCGTTCCATGACGGCCAGTTCGGCCGTATCCACNNCCGACGAACTGCGGCATCACGCCCAACCCGCCGCTCGTCGTGACCGCCCCCGCATCCGGCTTCAACTCTCCCGAGGCGAGCCTCAGGAGCGTGGTCTTGCCTGCTCCATTCGGCCCGACCAGTGCCGCCAGGTCATCTTGTCCGACTCGGAAGCTCACGTCGTTGAGCAGCAGCCGCCCATCAGGCAGGTAATAATCGACATGTGAGACTTGCAGATGGCCCATGTCCGCCATCATGGCCGACTGGTCATTGCTCAAGCAAATGAGATCTAGCTTTGGGATGGCATCAGGAACCGCTTCGCACTACTGACTGGGGGAGTGCGCGAAGTTCGAACTGGGTGGATCGAATTGGCTGTTGATTAACGGGCGAGTGTCTTCAGGCTCGCAGAAACGAATGGTGTGCGCTACTCAATTTAGGTGTTGGCACGGGGAGAATCGCTGCCCCTCGGCAGCCAGCGGAATGGGTTATGTCGTAGCATTTAACTACAGTCTTGCCCGCCTTCCTCGCATCGCGAGGCGACATGATGGCTGTCGCAACGACGCGTGAAACGACAAGATAGCTGTCGTCCTGAACCTGGGGAAACGACACGTCGCTGGCAGCGGCCTACCGGTGTACCAAGTCTCGGACTTACTCGCCTATGGCGTGTACAGCTCAGCGCTTGCGAGGCGGGTAACCCGGTGATTGGCGAAGTCCTCCCCGCCAAAGACCAGCACCTGCCCATCGGTGAGCAGGTTCGCCGTCTGGAGTTCGCGCGGGGTGGTCATGGAGCCGGTAGTGGTCCAGGCGTTGGTGGCCGGGTCGTAGAGGATGGCCCCGGCGGTGGTGCGCGGGTTTGACGGCGAGCCGATGAGTCCGCCGGCGACCAGGACGTCACCGTCGCCAAGCAGGGTGGCGGTGCTGTTCAAGCACCCGTCTCCGGAACTACAGCCCCCCGCGCCGCCCGAGGCGGACCACTGGCCGGTCGCCGGATGGTACAGCTCGCTGAACGAGGTGAGGGTGCCTGACGTGACAAGCACGTCGCCGTTGTTCAGCAGGTTGGCTGTCTGGCCTGCGCGGGCGGTGTTCATGCTGCCGGTCCGGGCCCATTTCGCCGTCGCCGGGTTGTACAGCTCGGCGCTGCTGAGCACGCCGCTGCCCGCCGAGGGCCCACCGCCGGCAGCCAGCACCTTCCCGTCCGGGAGCAGGATGAGTGTCTCGCCGATGCGGCTGACGATCATGCTGCCGGTCACGGCCCACGTGCCGGTCGCGGGATCATAGAGCTCATTGTTGTCGGTGCCGACCACGAGCACCTCGCCATCGGGCAGGACCGTGCTTATAGCAGAGTCGCCGGCCGTGGGCATGCTGCCGGTTGCAGCCAGGTGCCGGACGTAGCCGCCGACGCCGAGGCAGCTGGCAAGACGACGGCCACCACCAGCACAGCCAGCGGGATGAGCCGCGGCAAACGCGAGTGAGTCATTATGCCCTCCTTCGGAGAGCCCGCGGGTTCGGGCTTTTCTGCTGGTGTCCGGGTCACGGAAGCGCCGGATTCATCCGGCATTCCGGCCGGTGTCGCGAACGCTCACCATGGACCTGGGGCGCCTGTCACTATTTACACGGACAAACCATGGCCCGCGGTTCACCCGCCGCCCGCACCGCCAGCTCCCATTTGAAGATCACCCCGACTTGCGGCTGGCGGCAGGCTTCCTTACCCACCCAGTCACGGACAGGCGCCGCGGTCACAACGACATGTGTAACGACATGATGGCTGTCACGGGACAGCCATCATGTCGTCCGGAACCTGGGAACCGACATGTTCCTGGCAAGCTGAGACTCAGGTCTGTGCCAGCCATCATGTCGTTTCCGAAACTGGCGTCCTAATGATTACCGGCAACGGCGGCGGCGTACTGCCGGATAGCTCGTCGGCTGGTGCCGGTTCGATTCATCCCGCGGTGGCAGCGGCTGACGACCGTGCGTCCTGGAAGGTAACAACAAGAACAAGGTCGTCTTGCTCCTCATAGCTATAGAGGATGAGCATCCACCGCCATGGCCCCAGGATGAGCCGCAACGGCCCCCAGCGCCCCTCAAGCTGTCGGCCGATTCTGGGAAACTGCTCCAGAACGGACAGTGAACGCCTGACGCGATCCCTGGTGTCAGCGGGAAGGCTGTGCGTGAGAATCATGCGGTCGAGTATCTCGACCGCATCGAGGCTAAGTCTTACCTCGGCCAACGCCTAGAGCTCGTCAAGGGGGATCGTCTCACCCGCACGGGCGCGATCCAGGCTCTCCATGGCGTGCTCGTAGGCGCCTGGGACGCCATCAAGTATCGCCACGATGTTGCGGGCGTCGGGATCGGCTTCCTCGAGAGCCGCAGACAGCAATGATCGTGCGAGAGTGCCTTCCTGCACGTGGGTGCGTTCAGCAAGCCGCGCCAGCCGGGCAGCGTACTCGGGATCTAGCGTGACATTCAGCCGGTGACCAGATCGCTCCATACTTAGAATGCTACTACACGGAACAGCACCAAATGTGTACCCTTTGTGTCCCGTCTCAGGCATCTTTGGGGGAGTGGGCGCCGCTGACCGCGTGGTCACGGTCTACACCGGCGGCCGCCGCGAGCGCCGCGAGGCCCGTCTGGCGTCCGGGGCTAACGACAAGGCAGCCGCTGTCCCGGTACTGGCCGCTAGGAAGACATGGGCTGTAGGAAGACGTGGGCTGTTCTCGACGGTCGTCACGGTGCGGGTCCGTTCCCCGGCGAGCTCAGAGTCCCTGATTCGGCGAGTGCGAGTGCCAGCAGTCCGGGAAAACGCCTGTTCAGCTCGTCGGTGCGCAGGGAGTTCCGGTGCCGTGTGCCATCGGTCCACTGAAGGATTAGGCCCGACTCGCGCAATACGCGGAAGTGCCGGGTAGCCGCTGACTTGGTTACTGGGAGGTCGAAGCTGCCGCACGGCAATCCTGGCTCCGCCGCCAAGCGAAGCACTATCCCGCGCCGTACCGGGTCGGTGAGTGCTGCCATCACGGCGAACAGGTCGAGATCCTCTTCGCGGGGATGTACCAGCGCACTGGATTCTCGGCTAGCCACGATC
Organism: Actinomycetota bacterium; assembly: GCA_003161205.1. The sequence goes on from PMOU01000659.1 coordinate 8,043, forward strand.
GCAGTTTAAGGGGGACAGCGGCAAGGCCCGGGGCGCTATGTTCGCTTCTACTTGTACATGAGATAGCCTGCCCAGCGTGAGTGCATCTCCCGCCTCCCGCGCGTCCCCTGCCCGTTAGCCGCTCCATCGGAGTGGGCCTTATCGGCCTGAGCGCCACCGGAGGCTGGGCGGGCCGGGCGCACGTCCCCGCGCTGCGGGCACTCGACGGATATGAGCTGCGGGCACTGGCTGCCAGCACGCAAGAGACGGCGGCCGCGGCGGCAAGGGCACGCGATGTGCCGCTGGCATTCGGGACACCCGGCGAACTCGTCGTCTGCGACGAGGTCGACCTGGTTGTCGTGACGGTGCGGGTGCCCAAGCACGCGGAACTGGTCCGCGCCGCGATCGACGCGGGCAAGGCGGTCCTGTGCGAATGGCCGCTCGCGCGCGATCTCGGCGAGGCCAGGGAGCTGGCGGAAGCCGCCCGGGACAGGGGAGTGCTGACCGCGGTAGGACTCCAGGCCCGCTCGGCTCCCGCGGTCCGGTATGCCGCCGACCTCGTCGCGGACGGGTACCTGGGGGAAGTACAGTCCAGCACACTGACCGGTTCCGGTGGAAACTGGGGAGCGACGGTCACCGGAGAGGCCAGTCACTACCTGCTCGACGCAGCCAACGGAGCAACCATGCTGACAATTCCGTTCGGCCACACCATCGACGCGGTCGCCTCCGTACTCGGCGAGCCGACCGTGCTCAGCGCCACCCTCGCGACACGGCTGGCCACGGCAACGGACACCGAGAGCGGCAGCACGCTGCCGAAGACCGCCGCCGACCAGATCGCCGTGACCGGCATCCTGCCCGGCGGAGCGCTATTCTCGGCCCATTACCGTGGCGGGATCAGCAGGGGAACGAGCCTGCGCTGGGAGATAAACGGCACCGAGGGAGACCTCGTGATCGACGCCGCCGCCGGCCACCTGCAGATACGGCAGCCGACCGTGCGCGGCGCCCGCGACGCGGACAAGGAACTGACGGTCCTCGAGGTCCCGGACTCCTATGACCGGGTGCGGGAACTCGGTATCGGTCCGGAGGCACCCGCCTACAATGTCGCCCACGCCTACGCCCAGTTCCTCGACGACGTGCGGGCAGGCACGCAGACCGTCCCGGACTTCGACCACGCCGTCCACCGCCACGAAGCCCTGCAGGCCATCCTCGATATGGCGGGGGAGCCATGGAAGACCAACGGCGCGTGACGCTCAGCCGCGGCTGTCACCCGGGAACAAGCCGGCCTGGCTCAGACCTGCGCTCACCGTAGCCGTCACCCTCTTACTTAACTGGTAATGCGACATGTTGAGTTGAGACGAGTAGTGGCAGCGTTCGCCTCTGGAGTGAGGAGGAGGTGGCTCGCCGTAGGTCTAGCTCGGCGTCCCGCATCTGACCAGAATCTAGGCTCCGGAACGGCGTTTCAGGTTCGATCACAGCTTCGAACAGGCAATAATAAGCTCGTGGAGAGTACGGATTCCCGACTGCGCCTGCCGCGGCCGCTCCGCGAGACATGGCAGGCGCGCTTCCCGGAACTGACACTGGGTGGCACAAGACACAACTGTCCCGTCTTAGCCAACCCGTCGGACGAGACCTGGGAAGCGACACGTTGGTGAGACGCCAGAGTCCTAGATTGTCTCAGCCATCATGTCGATTCCGGGAAAGGGCTGTTCCCGGGTGCCCTTTCCGCCGACGCTGTCGGCAGCCACTCGCGTGCCCATCTCTGCGCTGCCGGACGTCCTGCCTGATCAGGGGAGTCATGTCTCAGTCGCAGCGATCCGATTCACATTCACAGTACGAAGAACCATTCCCGCACCCGTCCGCCTGCCAGCCTCGCCAGTCACCGCCGGCACCCGCCGAGATGAGGCCTGGCTCCGTCGTGGCGCGGGACCCGTGCGCCGCCACGATGCTCCTGATGGTCGGGCTCCCCGGAGCCGGGAAAACCACCCGGGCCAAAGAGCTCGCCGCGGCGAACCGGGCGTTGCGGCTGACCCCCGATCACTGGATGATTCCGCTGTTCGGCGATTCGATGGCCGACGGCAAGCGGTTCGCACTGGAAGGGCGGCTCATATCGGTCGCCCTGCAGGCGCTGCGGCTGGGAACCAGCGTCGTGCTCGACTTCGGGCTCTGGGGTCGCGATGAACGATCGGCACTGCGCTGGCTGGCGCGATCAGCCGGGGCCTCCTGCCAGGTGGTCTACCTGCCAGTGGACAAGGACGTCCAGCTCAACCGGATCGCGCACCGCCAGGCAACGGCACCGCATCAGACGTTCCCGATGAACGAGGCCGACGTAGACCAATGGCGGAAACAGTTCCAGGTAACTGACGCCGCCGAACTCGACGGCGGCGAAATCCCCGGTCCGCCAGCGGGATGGCCGGACTGGCGGGAATGGGCAGTAGACCACTGGCCCTCATGCACCGACAGCTAACCTGACCGTCCCGGCCAGCGCCGTCCTGGCGGCGTTGTGCGGGCCAGGCGCCATTGAGGTCGGGGCGGCGGCTCGTCTGCCCTAGGTCTGACTGGGTCACGCGACACGGGACAGCCTTCACGTTCGTGGTTTCGCGCGGGCCTGGCTGAGTGCGCCATACTCGAAGGCATGGACGCCCCGTCCGCCTCGGCCCCAGTCTCCTACCCTGCGGTGATGAAGCAGCGCTATCGTGGGAGGCTTCCTGCTGCCCTCGGCGATCTCTCCGGGCCGGCTCACGGCACCGTGCAGTTGCCGCTCCACGTTGCCTGGTCAGGCCAGACGGCGTTTGACCTTGACTGTCCCAAGCCGCGCATGCACATGTACCGCATCGTGCTCGCAGAGGGCCAGCTGGCCGACGTCGCTACGTACCTTAACCGTGACCTGCTCGTCAGCCAGTGGCCGGTGTTGCGGACCTTGATCAGCAAGACGGTGCGAGGCGTTTGGGAGTCCGCGTTCCCCGAACTTCACGAAGGACAGCCAGCCGCACCATGAACCTCAACGCCCTGCACCGCCGACTGATGCAGGACGTTCTGGAAATTGGCAACAGCTTGCCACTTGTCATCACTGGCGGATACGCGATCCAGGCGCACCAGCTTGTCGATCGGCCTAGCCGTGACCTCGACGTGGCAACCGACAGCGACATTCCGATGGAAGATATCGCGGCCGCCATCGTGGCCGGACTAACTGCGCGCGACTGGGACATACGCATCGTCGGCGTGGATCCGCGCTCGGCACGCATGACAGCCACCGATCCGGCCACCAGCGAGCAGTGCGAACTGGACATCCTCAAGGAAGTCTTCAACCAGCCCCCGGCAGTTACGCCATACGGTCTGGTCCTCGCCCTCTATGACGTCATTGGCACCAAGGTTCGGGCTCTCGCGGGGAGAGGGCTACCGCGCGATCTCATCGACATCCATGCCGCGTCGCAGCTGTGTTCGAACACTGAACTAGAGTCCCTCGGCCGACGCCACGCCTGGGACGAACAATTCAGCCTCAGTGAGCTTAAAGCACGTCTTGAAGGCGCCGAATGGTACGACGACCAGGCGTTCACCGAATATGGGCTCTCAGTAGAGCAAATCACTGACTTGCGCAGATGGGCTCAAGCGTGGGCAGACGATATCCTCCGGCGGATTAACAACGAGACCTACGAGGAGGACGACGAGGACGAACCGCTCTGATGGTAACAGAGACGGGAGAAATAGGCAGGCTCAGCGACTCGTCTCACATTCGCGGCGAATGAGCTTCCTTCCGTCAAGTCGTTCGCCATGATGGCTGAGATTCGACGTCTTCCGTGAGACGGGACAAAAAACAGGAGAATCCGTAGTGTCACGCCTGGCGCTCCAACGCCGATAATGTACATTATGTAAAGTAGAACCGCCGCTACCGTGAGTGCAGTCGGATTCGCTGACTCTTCTTCTTGTCGGGTCGCTGACGCCTCACTGGATCGGATCTGCGGCGGCATGGTCTCGTGAATCTGGCCTGTGAGACCGGATGTCTCACTGAACTTCTCCGGACGACGTGTTGTTTTCGTAAGGTCGTTCATGCGTACCGCATCGGCGCTGTTAGCATCTGTGTTCGAGATATGTGGAGGGTGGGCGTGACGAGTGAGCACATCGCGATCGTGACGGGTGCCAATCACGGGATCGGGGCGGCGACGGCGACGGCGCTGGCCCGCCGCGGGTGCGCAGTGCTGTGCACGTTCCTTCGGGTGGAAGACCCAGACGATCCCGGCGCCCCGCGGGCGTACCGGGACAACCGGGCGCGGGATGCTGCGGCAGTCGTCGCCCGCATCGAGAAAGAGGGCGGTACGGCGGTCGCTGTGGAGGCCGACTTGTCCGACCCGGCCGCGCCGGTAGCGCTCTTCGACACGGCCGAGCGGCAGCTCGGCCCGGTGGACATCCTGGTCAACAACGCGACCGGGTGGCTGGCCGACACCTTCGCCGCCGCGGCGACCGACCGGCTCGGCAGGACCCTGCAGCCGGTGACAGCGGCGACATGGACCCAGCAGTTCACCGTGGACGCGATGGGCGCGGCCCTCATGATCAGCGAGTTCGCCAGGAGGCACATCGCACGCCGGGCAACCTGGGGCAGGATCATCGGAATGACCTCAGGCGGCGAACTTGGCTTCCCCGAGGAGGTCTCCTACGGGGCAGCCAAGGCGGCTCAGGAGAATTACACGATGTCAGCCGCCCTCGAGCTTGCCCCGTACGGAGTCACCGCGAACATGGTCCACCCCCCCGTCACCGACAGCGGCTGGGTCACCGACGCCGTCCGCGAGCACGTGGCAGCGAGCCCCACGCTCATTCACATCGCCGCCCCGGGGGAAGTCGCCGAGGTGATCGCCTACCTCGCCTCCGACGCCGCGGCCCTGATTACCGGAAACGTGATCACGCTCCGGTAATCGGCAGCTCCGGTTCCGGGATCAGCTGTCATCCAGGCGGCGGAACGCGATCTCCTGCAGCAGCAGCCGGGCCGCGGCGGCCACCGGGATCGCCACCAGCGCGCCGATGATGCCCAGCAGCGTGCCGCCGATCAGCACGGCCACCAGGGTGACCGTGGCCGGCACCTGCACCGTGCGGCCCATCACCCTGGGCACGATGAAGTAATCCTCGGCCAGCTTATACACGAGCATGAAGCCGAGCGTGGCGATGGCCACCGGCAGCGATACGGTCAGCGCGGTCAGCACCACCGCCGCCCCGCCGATATAGGAGCCGATGACCGGGATGAGATCGATCAACGCCACGAACATGGCCAGCAGGAACGGNNCGAGGTCAGCACGTTGCCCAGGACGTATCCGCCGACCCGGCTGAAGATCTCATCGGTCAGCAGGATCGTCCGGGGCCGCCGGGAGGCCGGCACCAGCCGGTAGGCGAAGAGCTTGATCCGGGGCAACCCGCCCAGGAAGTACACGGTGAGCACGAACACGAGGAGGAAGGAGGAGACCGCGCTCAC
>PMOU01000343.1:0-2671 GCA_003161205.1 Actinomycetota bacterium
CTCCTTTCGTCGGCGGCGGCCTCACCCTGCGCGGCGATCCCGTGCGCGAAGTACCCGGGCAGGAACCTGGCCGTGATGAGCATGAGGATCACCCCGATGACGAGCGAACCCGCGCCGATCAGGAAGATACCGCCTATCCCATGGAAGCTGGAGTAGCTGCTGGCGGCCGGCCAGTACGACTTGATCGACAAGACGAACGCGGCGAGCAGGACCAGCCCGCCCACGAGCGGCAGGATCCCCTTCGTGACCAGCGACCGCCAGCTGGTCAGCAGGTCACGGCGGAAGAACCAGACGCAGGCGAACCCGGTGAGCCCGTAGTAGAAGGCGATCAGCAGCCCGACCGAAGCCGCGGAGTCGGCCAGCACGTTCTTCGACACCAAGGTCAGCAGGACGAAGAAGACGGCCGAGACGGTGCCCATCACCAGGGTCGCGGTCGTCGGGGTGCGGTAACGCGGGTGCATCCGGGCGAACCAGCCGGGTATCGCGCCGTGCGCCGCCATGGCCAGCACGGCCCGCGCGGTCGGCATGATCGTGGTCTGGGNNGAGGTGGCCATGGCGCCGAGCACGTCGGTGCTGTGCCCGGCCAGGAAGGCAGGCCCGGCGTAGACCAGGGCGGCGGTGCTGATCACCGCGAAGATCGCGACGAGCATCACCGTGGCCATGACCGCGGCCCGGCCCGGGGTGCGCGCGGAGTCCTTGGTCTCCTCGTTCACGCTGAGCGCGCAGTCCCAGCCCCAGTACACGAAGACGGCCAGCAGGAAGGAGTTCGACAAGCTGCCAAACGACCCGGTCCACGGGTTCAGCCAGCCCACCGACGGGTGCGCGGCGCCGGGCAGCGCGTGCCCGGTCCCGGCCTTCACCAGTGCCACCACCGCGAAGATGGTCAGCGTGCCGACCTCGATGGCCAGCAGCACCTGCTGCAGCCGGGCGGACACCTCGATGCCTCGGTAGCACACGGCCGTGAGCAGGGCGATGAACAGCACGCCCGCCACCGTCACCCAGGCCGTGCTGACCGCGGCTCCGTTGGCGCCGACCAGCAGCAGCACGTAGCGCCCGGCGATCTGGGACAGGCTGGCCATCACGATGACGTCGGCCGCGATGATGCCCCAGCCGCCCATCCAGCCCGTCCGCGGCCCGAAGGCCCGCGCCGCCCAGGTGAAGGTGATGCCGCAGTCAGGATCGGCCTTGTTCAGCTCGCGGAACGCGTAGGCGATGCACAGCATCGGCAGGAACGACACGATCAGCGTGCCCGGGCTGTGCACGCCGACGATGGCGACGATGAGGCCGAGCGTCGCGGCCATGCTGTAGGCGGGCGCGGTCGAGGAGACCGCGATCACCACGCTGGAGACCAGTCCGAGCGCTCCCGCTCGCAGGCCCTTGTCGGGCGGAGCGGCCGGCTCCGCGATCACGATGGGGGTCATGGTAGGCACCGCCTTGCCTTCGGCCCGGCAACGGAAGCGGGCTCTGGCATTACCGTATATCAATACCGTATTGCTGTACAGGTTTTTTATACGGATTATTTCAGATCTGGCCCCCTCCCTTGCCGCCGTCGTGGCCGGGGCCGCTGCCCGCGTCGGTCGTCCCGCGCACGACGGCGATCACGGCCAGCAGCGCGGCCAGCGGAACGACCAGGGCGATGAAGTCCGAGGAGGTGAAGTTGCCCAGGGCATCCAGGGCGCCGGCGAATCCCACGATCAGCACCGCGACCACCACCAGGCCCCAGCCCCCCAGGAACAGCCGCAGCGTGAAAGGCGGCGTGGTCGGGGTCACGTCCGGCACGGCGGTCACGGATTTCGTCTCCCGGCGTTCGGTCAGCCCCTCACGGACCCGGGCGGTGAGGGTCAGGCTGCCCGGCCGGTCGGCGATCAGCAGCAGCTCGTCGGGGTGGGAAGGGTCGGGCGCCTGCGACACCGAGCCCCCGCCGACCGCCCACGACACGACCTGCTGGGGACCCGAGGTCCGGACGCGGTACCGGACCTGCTCGCCGGTGACCACCTGGTCTGGCCCCTCGATCGCCGCGGGCTGGCCCAGCCGGGCCCGTCCGTCCGCGTCGATCTCCGCGTCAGCCTCGGCACCGCCGCCCTCGTCCAGCGCATGACCGGTGCTGTTCGTGTCCGCGATCACCAGGAACTGCCGGCGGACCAGCAGTTCGGCCAGCCGGATCTGCCGCGTGTGCACGCTCCAGGCCATGGCCACCACCACCGCCGCGAGCGCCGCCGCCCCCAGCGCGAACCACACGGCAACCGCCGGATGGCTGGCATTCGCTGCCACCAGGGCGCGGTCGGCACCCGTTGCTACCACGGCGAGCATGTGATCCCCCAACCCGGGTCGGTCTCGGCCATGGTGGTATTAAAACACACGATCGAATAACCCGGAAGACGGACCGTGCTATTCGAACGGAGTGGGCGGCCCCGGCTAGCCGCGATCCTTCGGGCTGACCGAGCTCAGCGCGTCGTCGAGCATGTCCGGGAACGTCTCGGGATGCTTGGCCAGCAGGTAGGTCACGAGCGCCAGCAGGTCCTTCTCGTTCAGCGCCTGGACCCGGGAAATGCGCAGCTCGGCGCCGACATCCGGCGAAGTCTCAGCAGTCTCAGCAGCAGTATCAGCCATGCCTCACGGCTGCCCGGTCGGCGGACGGTGAAACCACCGCCCGTTCGGCAAAGAGATTTTC
>PMOU01000343.1:2769-3122 GCA_003161205.1 Actinomycetota bacterium
GCCACCGGCGGGCTGTCCGCCGTCGACAACCCGGCCGGTGAGTTCGCGGCGGTCTACCACTCGCTCCTGCTGGCGCTGCTGGCCGCCTGGGTCGGCTTCATCGGATACCAGGTGCTGAGCTGGCGGCGTTCGGCGGGGGAGCGGCGGCAGCAGGTGAAGTGGCTGGCCGGCGGCGCGGCCGGCTGTACGAGATCGACCGGATCATCTCCCGGACGCTGGCCTACGCGATCGTGACCGCGCTGCTCGTCGGGGGCTACGCGGGCCTGGTCCTGCTGTCCACCCACGTGCTGACGCTGACGTCGCCGGTAGCGGTGGCCGCCTCGACGCTGGCCGCGGCGGCGCTGTTCAACCCG
>PMOU01000564.1:0-815 GCA_003161205.1 Actinomycetota bacterium
GCGGCAAGCAGCTTCTGCTTGACGCCGCCGATCGGCAGCACCCGTCCGGTGAGGGACACCTCACCGGTCATCGCCACGTCGGCCCGCACCGGCCGACCGGACAGCAGCGACGCGAGCGCGGTCGTCATCGTGACGCCTGCGCTCGGCCCGTCCTTGGGCACCGCGCCGGCCGGCACGTGCACGTGCACACCGCGGTCCTTCAGCTCGCCGACCGGAAGGTCAAGCTCGACCCCGTGCGACCGCAGGTAGGACAGCGCGATCCGGGCCGACTCCTTCATCACGTCGCCGAGCTGGCCGGTGAGCGTGACCCCGGTCTCGCCGGTTTCACGGCCGGCCAGGGACGCCTCGATGAAGAGCACATCCCCGCCCGCACCGGTCACCGCGAGCCCCGTCGCCACGCCGGGCACGGCGGTCCTGCGCTCCGGCCCGGCCAGGCTCGTCTCCGGCGTGAACCGGGGACGGCCCAGGTAGTCGCGAAGCTCGGCCACGCCGACCGTGAGCGGCAGCGTGATCTCGCTCAGCGCCACCTTCGCCGCGACCTTGCGCAGGATGCGCGCGATGGACCGCTCGAGCGACCGCACCCCCGCCTCCCGCGTGTACTCGGCCGCGATCAGCCGCAGCGCGCCCTCGTCGACCGACACCTCCTCGGCGTTCAGGCCGGCCTTGGACAGCTNNACCTCGAGGTAGTGGTCGCGGAACGTGTGGTTCTGCGCCGGGTCCAGCACCTCGAGCAGCGCCGACGCGGGGTCGCCGCGGTAATCCGCGCCGATCTTGTCCACCTCGTCGAGCAGCACGACCGGGTTCATCGAACCCGC
>PMOU01000564.1:901-15413 GCA_003161205.1 Actinomycetota bacterium
TCGATGATGCGTTCCTTGACATCGTCCAGCCCGGTGTGGTCCTCATCCAGGACACGCCGCGCGTCGCCGATGTCGTAGGCGTCCTCGGTCCGTTCGTTCCACGGCATTTCCAGGACGGTGTCCAGCCAGGTCCGGATCCAGCCGGTCTCTGGCGAGGCGTCCGGGGTCCGCTCGAGCTTGGCGACTTCCTTCAGCGCGGCGTCCCTGACCCCTTCGGGCAGGTCCGCGGCTTCCACCCGGACCCGGTAGTCGTCCTCCTCGGTGGCCGCGTCGCCGTTCAGGCCGGCGAGTTCCTTCCGCACGGCCGCGAGCTGCTGACGCAGCAGGAATTCCCGCTGCTGCTTCTCCATGCCCTCGGAAACGTCCTTGCGGATGGACTCGGCCACGTCCAGCTCGGCCAGGTGTTCCCTGGTCCAGCCGATGACGAGCTCCAGCCGCTCGACCAGATCCGAGGTCTCGAGCAGCTGCAGCTTCTGCACCGAAGTGAGATAGCTGGCGTACCCGGCCCGGTCCGCGATCGCGGAGGCGTCGTCGAGCTGCTGGATCATGTCGATGACCTGCCACGCACCGCGCTGCTGCAGGATGCCGGTGACCAGCGACTTGTACTGCTGGGCCAGTTCGTCGGCCCGCGGGCCGGTACTGGTCTCCTCGATCACGGTGCCCTCGACCCACAGCGCCGCGCCGGGGCCGGTGGTGCCTGAGCCGATCTTGACCCGGGCGGTGCCGCGGAGCACCGCGCCCGGCTGCCCGCCGGGCAGTCGGCCGACCTGCTCGACCTCGGCTAGCGTGCCCACGCCCGCGAACCCACGGTCCGGCAGCCGCGGCACGAGCAGCACCCGCGCCTTTACTTCTGAACGCACGCCGGGAACCTGCCGGGACGGCAGCCGCGCCGCGTCGATGGCAGCGCTAACCTCCGCTTGAGATGTCTCCAGCGGCACCACCATCCCCGGCAGCACCACCTCGTCGTCCAGCGGCAGCACCGGGAGCGTGAGCGTTTCACTCATCAATGACCTCCAAAGCTTGAGTCATACTCACTCAAGAAAGAAGAGCCCGCCGAAATTCCCTGCCGCGTTCGCCTGCAGCGATCAGGCTGAACGGCACCCCGGATCCTCCCTGCAAACGCTGGTTCGGCACCCGGATCTTCCCGCGCGCCCGCTCTTCATGATCGCGGAAATAGCCGCTACGCCCGCCGCGCTGGAGGCCTCAGCGGGCGCTTTTGTCACGCGGGGCACATAGGCACCGCCGCGGGGCGTGCTCAGGGCGCGGTGAGGAGGACGTGGAGGTTCCGGGGGCCGTGGACGCCTTCGACTCTGATGAGCTCGATGTCGCTGGTGGCTGAGGGGCCGGAGATGAGGGTGTGCGGGCGGCCTGGGTCGAGCCGGGCGAACGCGTCGGCCAGGTCGGCGGTCACCTGATCGGTCCGGACGACCACGAGGTGAAAGTCGGGCACCAGGGTGAGCGCGCGGCGGCCCTGGCCGGGGCCGTGGTCCAGGATGATGGTGCCGGTCTCGGCGATGGCAACGGCGCAGCCGGTGACCACGCCCGTCAGCTGGTCGAGCTCGGCCGCCGAACGCGGCGGGGCGTCGGTGACCAGCTCGATGCTGCCGGGCAGCGCGGCGAGCCAGTCCGTGGGCAGGCCGTCCGGGACCACGAACGGGCCGGGCACCGCGGCGGCCCGGTCCGCGAGGGCGCGGGCCACGGCGGCGGCCAGACTGGACTCGGGAACGCGCTCGACCACGGCCCGGTAATCGGCCACGCGTTCGGCGAACAGCGCCACGATGTCGTGCGAGTCGGGGTCGTGGTGTGCACGCAGGTACTCGCGCGGCAGCGCGGCGTACGCCGCGTCCACGGTCTGGGCGTAAGCCGACGCGGAGCCGGGCGCGTTGGTGGTCGCGGCGCCCGGAGCGGTGGCGGCGCGGATGCGGGCCAGGATCTGGTCGCGGGCCGTCGGGCGGGCGGTCATCGCCGGGGTCCGCGGGTGCGCGCCCACCAGGCGCGGAACGACTCCGGCGGCGGAGCCGGGACGTCACGCGTCTCGGTCCAGCCGCTCAGCGGCGGCGGCAGCCGCCTGATCCGGCCCGAACGGGCGATCAGCTTGCCGCCGAGGGACCCGGCACGCTGCGCGGCGGCGAGCAGCCGGGGCGAGGCAAGCACGCGGCCGGAGGCTTGGAACACGGCCCGTTCGGGAGAAAAATGCTTGTCCCGCTTGGCGTCGACGACCTTGGCCCGCAGGTGGACCAGGGCCTCGGGAATGTTGATCGCGACCGGGCAGACGTCATAGCACGCGCCGCACAGGGTCGAGGCGAACGGCAGCGACGCGTCGACCGGGGAGGTGACGCCGCGCAGCAGCGGGGAGATGATCGCGCCGATCGGCCCGGGATAGGGCGAGCCGTAGGCGTGGCCGCCGGTCCGCTCGTAGACCGGGCACACGTTCAGGCAGGCGGAGCACCTGATGCAGCGCAGCGCCTGCCGGCCGGTGTGGTCGGCCAGCGCGGACGTCCGGCCGTTGTCCAGCAGCACGAGATGGAAGTCCTGCGGCCCGTCCCCGGGCGTGATCCCGGTCCAGGTCGAGGTGTAGGGGTTCATCCGCTCGGCCGTCGAGGACCGGGGCAGCAGGGCGAGGAACACCTCGAGGTCCCGCCAGGACGGCAGGATCTTCTCGATCCCCACCACCGAGATGAGCGTCCGCGGCAGCGTCANNATCGCGAAGTTGGCGCCGGAGATGCCGACCTGCGCGGACAGGAAAACCTGCCGCAGGTGCGCCCGCGCGGCAGCGGCGAGCGCCGCCGGGTCGTCGGTCAGGCCGGCCGGCGCGTCCGGCATCTCGCGGCGGAAGATCTCCCGGATCTCGGCCCGGTTCCGGTGGATGGCGGGCACCAGGATGTGACTGGGCCGGTCGTGGCCGAGCTGGACGATGAGCTCGGCCAGGTCGGTCTCCACCGCGTCAATGCCCTCGGCGGCGAGCGCCTCGTTCAGGCCTGTTTCCTGGGTGACCATCGACTTCACCTTGACCACCTGATCCGCGCCCGCCGCGCGGACCAGGCTGGCCACGATCGCGTTCGCCTCGGCCGCGTCCTGGGCCCAGTGGACGTGCCCGCCCGCCTTGGTGACGCTGTCCTCCAGCCGGAGCAGGTAGGTGTCCAGGTGCGCCAGGGTGTGGTCCTTGATCGCCTTGGCGGCGGCGCGCAGCGCCTCCCAGTCGGTCAGTTCGGCCACCGCGCCGGCTCGCTTGTCCCGGATCGTGTGGGTGGCGTGCGCGAGGTTGCGGCGCAGCTGGGAATCGGCCACCGCGGCGGCGGCCGCCACCGGGAACGGGGGCATGCCGAGGTAGGTCGGCATGCCGGGATGCGGCCCGTTGATCTCGGCGGCGTTCGTATCGGGCGCGGTCATCGCGGTGCCGTCGCGGGGTCGCCGTCGGTGCGTGCCAGGATCTCGGCCAGGTGCATGGTGGCCACCCCCGACCGCTGCCTGGTGAGCGCGCCGCCGATGTGCATCAGGCAGGAGTTGTCCGCCGCGCACAGCACCTCGGCCCGGGTCTGGCGGACCGCCGCCACCTTGTCGGCGCAGATCGCCGCCGAGACGTCGGCGTTCTTGACCGAGAACGTCCCGCCGAACCCGCAGCAGGACTCGGCGTCGGGCAGGTCCACCAGGTCCAGGCCGCGGACGGCGCGCAGCAGGCGGAACGGGGCATCGCCGACGCGGAGCATGCGCAGCGAATGACAGCTCGGGTGGTAGGTCACCCGGTGCGGGAAGTAGGCGCCCACGTCGGTCACCCCGAGCACGTCGGCCAGGAACACCGAAAGCTCCCAGGTCCGGGGCCCGATCTCGGCCACGGCCCGGGCCAGGCCGGGGTCCCCCGCCTCGGCGGCCAGCGCGGGGAAATACTCGCGGACCATCGAGGCACAGGACGCCGACGGGGTGACGACCGCCTCGTAGCCGGCGAACGCCGCGGTGAACCCGCGGGCCATCGGCGTCGCTTCGCGCCGGTAGCCGGTGTTGAAGTGCATCTGCCCGCAGCAGGTCTGGGCCTCCGGAAACTCCACCTGGTGACCCAGGCGCTCAAGCACCGCGACCACGGCCTGGCCGGTGCCGGGAAAAAGCGTGTCGGTCAGACACGTCACGAACAAGCCGATACGCATCGGGCGCCTCCGCCAGCCAACGCTACAAGACCCGCGCGACCGGGGCATAGGGCCCCCGCGGCCGTTCCGGTGCTCAGGCCCCGGCCGCGAGCAGCGCCGACCCGTCCCGGACCCGCACCGAGTCGCAGCGGCCGATGACGGCGAGCGCGGCCTCGTACCCGGGCTCCAGCTCAAGGTCCGCCAGGAACACGCTCTCCGGGGCCTGCGGATAGGGCCAGGCGAGCAGGCGCGGTGCGCCCCGCGGGCCGGCCGTCACGACCTGGCGGAAGGAGGCGCGCAGGCCATCCCCGGTCGCCTTGGTGACGGCCTCTTTCCGGGTCCACGCGAGCAGGAACTCGCGGGGCCGGGCGGAGGGGGGGACGGACTCCAGCGCGGCCTGCTCGACGTCGGCGAGCACCAGGCGCGCGAGGGCCTCGGGGTTTTCGTCACCGCCGGGCGGGCGGGCGCGGCCGTCAGCCTGTTCCACGTCCACGCCGACCGGGGTTCTCGCCACGGCGACGGCGACCAGATCGCCGGAGTGCGTCACCGAATGCTCGAACTCACCGCCCTTGACCACGGGCTTGCCGTGCGGCTGGCCGCACCGAGGGCAGGTCCGGTCAAAGCTGAGGCCAGCCGGGCGCTGGCCGGCGTATCCCGCCAGCACGGTCTTGGCGAGCGCGCAGCCGACCAGGAAACGCTCCTGGTCCGCACCCCGCCGGTAGGCCGCCCAGCGCTGGCGCTCGGTGTCGTCCAGGAGCCCGGCAAGGCGGCCCGAGGCGTCCTGACGGCGTGCCCGCCAGACATCAGCGGTGCCAGCCTCCGGCCCCGTCAGTTCCGCCCGTTGCGCCACGCGGTCAGCCTAACCGCTAGCCGGGCTCATCCGGCTGGGCCCGGTGAGCTGGCAGCTGGGCTGCGATGCCGTCCAGCAGGCAGTTCAGGCCGAAGTCGAAGCGCTCGTCCCTGGTCTGCGGGTCGTCCGGGTCGACGCCGGATTCCAGCAGGTGCGCGATCCGCGGGTAGGGCCCGATGGTCTCGAACCACTTCCGGTAGCGCTCGCGCTCGGCCTGGATCTCATCCGCCGTCAGGCCGACGGCCTGACCACGCGCGTGGTCCGCGCCCTGGACGCGGCCGGAGTCCAGGTCAACGACGTGACGATTCAGCGTGCGTCGCTGGACGACGTGTTCCTGGCCCTCACCGGCCACGCCAGCGGCACCGACGAGCAGACCGAAGGGAGTGAGGCGGCATGAGCGCCATCACCGCGGAACTGGCGCCCACCACCGGCACGGCCCTGGCCGTCGACGGGGGCATGNNTGAGGCGGTAGTCGGCCAGGAGGCGCTCGGCGACCCGCTCGGCGGCGGTTTCGATGAGCCGGAACCTGCCGTCGCGCACCACGGCGGCGATCGTGGCCGCCACCGCGGAGTAGTCCAGGGCGTCCGCGAGGTCGTCGCTCGCGGCCGCCGTGCGCACGTCCGTGGCGGCGGGCACCATGTCCACGCTGAAGACCAGGGTCTGCTCGATGTCGCGTTCCCAGTCGAGCACGCCGATGACCGCCGGGACGGACAGGTCCCGGACCGAAACAGTATCCATCCCGCTCACGGTACTGATTGACGGCAGCGGCTGATACCAATGAACGTATGACCACCGATGACGGACCGCAGCCGGACGACGCCGCGCTGCGGGACGAGGCTGAAAAATACCTCCGGGCCCTGGCGGGTGAGCACGCGCGGCTGCGGGAGGACCAGTGGACGGCGATCAGCGCCCTGGTCTCCGGCGGGCGCAGGGCGCTCGTGGTGCAGCGGACCGGATGGGGCAAGTCGGCGGTCTACTTCATCGCCACCGCGCTGCTGCGGGCCCGCGGCGCGGGAGCGACCGTGATCGTGTCACCGCTGCTCGCGCTGATGCGCAACCAGGTCGACGCGGCCGCGCGGGCCGGCATCCGCGCGGCGACCATCAACTCGGCCAACCCCGGCGACTGGGATGCGCTGTACGCCGAGGTTGCCGCGGGCCGGGTGGACGTGCTGCTGGTCAGCCCGGAGCGGCTGAACAACCCGTCCTTCCGTGACCAGGTGCTGCCTGAGCTCAGCCGGTCCGCCGGGCTGGTCGTCATCGACGAGGCCCACTGCATCTCCGACTGGGGGCATGACTTCCGGCCGGACTACCGGCGGCTGCGCACCCTGCTCGGCACCCTGCCGCCCGGCATCCCGGTCCTGGCCACGACGGCGACCGCGAACTCGCGCGTAACCCGCGACGTCGCGGAGCAACTCGGCACCGGCGGCCAGAGCGAGACGCTCGTGCTCCGCGGCCCGCTTGACCGGGACTCGCTGCGGCTGGCGGTGGTCACGCTGCCTACCGTGCATCAGCGTCTCGGCTGGCTCGCCGCCCGCCTCGCCGAGCTGCCCGGATCCGGCATCATCTACACGCTGACGGTCGCGGCGGCACAGGAGACCGCGGCTTTCCTGCGCGAGCAGGGGATGGCGGTGACCGCCTACAGCGGCCGGGACGAGCAGAGCGAACGGCTGCAAGCCGAAGACGACCTGCTNNATGGGATTCGACAAGCCCGACCTCGGCTTCGTCGTGCACCTCGGCGCACCGCCCTCGCCGGTCGCCTACTACCAGCAGATCGGCCGGGCCGGGCGCGCCCTGTCCGCCCAGCGGGGCGAGCACGCCGAGGTCATCTTGCTGCCCGGGCGTGAGGACCGGGACATCTGGGCCTACTTCGCCTCGCTCGCCTTCCCGCCGGAACGGCAGGTGCGGGCTACCCTCGCGGCGCTCGCCGAGGCGGGCAGGCCGCTGTCCACCGGCGCGCTCGAGACACACGTCGACTTGTCCCGGGGCCGGCTGGAATCCATGCTCAAGGTGCTCGACGTGGACGGCGCCGTGCGCCGCGTCAGCGGCGGCTGGACGGCGACCGGCGAGCCGTGGCATTACGACGGGGAGCGGTACGAGCGGGTCGCCGCCGAACGCGCCAGGGAGCGCGACGCGATGCTCGGGTACGCCGAAACGGACGGCTGCCGGATGGAATACCTGCGGCGGCAGCTCGACGACCCGGCCGCCGTGCCGTGCGGCCGCTGTGACAACTGCACCGGCCAGCGCTGGCAAGCCGACGTGCCGGAAGCCGGCGCGGCCGCGGCCCGCGACCGGCTGCTCCGGCCCGGCGTCGAGGTCGAGCCGCGGCGGATGTGGCCGACCGGGATGAAGGCCCTCGGCCTCGACGTCGCCGGGAAGATCCCGGCCAGCGCCGGCGCCGAGCCGGGCCGGGTCCTGGGCAGGCTCACCGACATCGGCTGGGGCACCACGCTCCGGGCGCTGCTGGCGCAGGACGCGCCGGATGAGCCGGTCACCAGGCCGGTCGTCGACGCGGTGATCAAGGTCCTGGCCGCCTGGGACTGGGCCGAGCGCCCGGCTGGCGTGCTCACCCTGCCGTCCCGGACCCGGCCCGCGCTGATCGAGAGCCTCGGCCAGCAGATCGCCGCCGTCGGGCGGCTGCCCTACCTCGGCGGCCTCGGCTACTGCGGTGCCACCGGGCCAGGGCCGCGCCGCCATAACAGCGCACAGCGCCTGCGCTCGCTGTGGGACGCGTTCGAGGTGCCCGAGGAGATCCGTACCGTCATCAGCGGCCTGGACGGCCCGGTACTGGTCGTCGACGACCGCATCGAGACCGGATGGACGATGACGGTCGCGGCCCGGCTGATCCGCGAGGCGGGTGCCACCGCGGCGCTGCCCCTGGCCCTGGCCCTCAGCGCCGGCTGACCAGCGCGGGCTGACCAGCGCCGCCGGACGGGTCTGGGCGGGCTAGGCCACGTACGGTTCGGCGCCGTCTTCGCTGATCATGGGGCGTCCCGCGACGGCCCAGCCGGTCATGCCGTCGGCCACGTTGACGGTGCTGAACCCGCCGCCGGCCAGCGTCTGGGCCGCGTAGGCCGACCTGGCACCGCTGCGGCAGATCACGTACACCTCGCGGTCGCGCGGCAGATCGCCCGCCCGCGCGCCGAGGTCGCCGAGCCGCACGTGCACCGCGTCGGGCGCGTGCCCGGCCGTCCACTCGTCGTCTTCGCGCACATCCAGCAGGAACACCCCGGCCGGCAGGTCCGCCGACAGCACTTCAGGCACAGTGTCGGGCTGGTTCATGTCGGTCTCCTCAACCGGGCTGCACGCCGTCGCGTCCGCAGCCATCCGCTCACGGGCTGCGTGGCTACTGTACTCCCAGGGCGCAGGTCAGCGTGCCGCAGTAGGGAGCGGCGCCGGACCCGGGATTTCCTCCCTGAGGCCGTACCTGGCGTACAGCCGGCGTAGCGGCGGCGGGGCCCACCAGTTGGCCCGGCCGAGCAGCCGCATGGTGGCGGGCACCAGGAGCACCCGGACCAAGGTCGCGTCCACCAGCAGCGCCACGATCATGCCGACGCCGATCAGCTTGATGAACGTGATGCCGGAGGCCGAGAACGCGCCGACCACGATAATCAGCAGCAACGCCAGGCTGGTGATCACGCCCCCGGTACGCTGCAGGCCGGCCGCCACCGAGGCGGTGTTGTCGCCGGTCTGGTCGTACTGCTCACGGATCCGGGATAGCAGGAACACCTCGTAGTCCATGGACAGGCCGAAGATGATCGCCAGCAGCAGAATCGGCATCGTCGGGTCGATGAAGCCGGTCGCGGTGAACCGCAGCAGGCCGGACAGGTGGCCCCACTGGAAGATCCACACGATGACGCCGAACGTCGCCGACAGCGAAAGCACGTTCATCACGATCGCCTTGAGCGGCAGCACCACCGAGCCGAAGGCCAGGAACAGCAGCACGAACGTGGACACGCAGACCAGCAAGGCCATCCAGGGCAGGGTGGCGCCGAGGCTGGCGAGCTCGTCGACGAGCCCGGCGGTGGTCCCGCCGACCAGCACCGTCGCACCCGGCGGCGGCACCGCGGCCCTGACCTCGGCGACGATGTGCCGGGCCGCCGCGGACACCGGCGCGGGCTGGTAACCGATGTCGACCCGGGCCACGCTGCCGGCCCCCGTCAGGCCCGCCCCTGATCTGAGCCCGGTGAGCTGGGCATGGGTGACACCGGGGATGGTGTCAAGGCGGTGCAGGTACGCGTCGAGTCCGGCCGCCGTCCCCGGGGTGCCCGGCAGCGTGACGAGCGCCTCGATCGGAGCGGTCGAGTTGACAGCGAAGTCGCTGTCCAGGGTCTGCGAGACCTGCCTGACCACCGAGGTGGCGGGCAGCGTCCTGGCGTCCGTGCCGCCCCAGGAGATGCGCAGGAACGGCGCGCCGAGGGCCAGCAGCCCGATCACGATCACCGTGACATAGACGACCGGCCTGCGCATTACGCTGGCCGCCAGCCGGTACCACGCCCCGCTCGTCTCGTCGCGGACCGGGCCCCCGATTGGATACCGTACCGAGCGGCGGATGCGCAGCGCGTTGATCCGGTGGCCGAGGACGGCCAGCAGGGCGGGCAGCACGGTCAGCGCGGCCAGCACGTCCACCCCGACCGTAGCCACCCCGCCATACCCCATCGAGCGCAGGAAGTCCTCGGGGAACAGCGTGAGGCTGGTCAGCGCGACCGCGACCGTGACCCCGGAGACGGCGACCGTCCGCCCCGCGGTGGCAACCGTCCTGGCGACCGCCTGCTCGACGGTCGGCTGGCGGTGCAGTTCCTCACGGAACCTGGTGACGACGAAGAGCCCGTAGTCGATGCCCAGGCCGAGGCCCATGATCGTGGTGATGTTCACCGAGTAGATGGAGACGGTGGTCACCAGCGTGAGCAGCCTCAGCACCGTGAAGGAGCCGAGGATAGCCACGCCGCCGATGGCCACCGGCAGCGAGGCGGCCGCCAGGCTGCCGAAGATGACGAGCAGCAGGATCAGCAAGACCGGCAGCGAGAATCCCTCGGCCCTGGCGATATCGGCGGTGACCTCTTTGTTGATCGCGACCTCCAGCGGCACGTTGCCGCCGACCTGGGCGGTAACGCCGCTGGCGGCCAGGCCCGGCGGGGCCAGGTCCGCTTTGATCGCGTCATAGCTCTGCTGCCTGGCCGCGTCATCGGCGCCGGTGAGCTGGAGCACCGCGTAGGTGGCATGCCGGCTGGTGCTGACCAGCTGAGACGATCCGCTTGACCAGTAGGTCGTCACCCGGGCCACGTCGGCGCGCGGCAGGCGGTCCAGCGCGGCCGTGACCGCCTGCCGGTACCCGGGGTCGCTGACGCTCAGGGCGGCGCTGCGGTACAGGACGACGACATCGGCGTCGTTCCGGCCGAACACCTGATCGGCCTGGCTGGCTTCGCGCTGGCTCTGGCTGGCCGGCGGGGTGAAGCTGTCGCCGGAAGAAAGCCTGCCGAAGACACCGGTCCCCCAGACGGCGGCGAACGCCACCAAGACGAGGGCCAGGCCGAGCGTCAGCCGCCGCCTTCGGTACAAGACCCGTCCCCAGGCCTGGAACATGCCGCCTCCTGAGTGCTGCCGCTGCCGCAGGGCTTGACCGTAACTGTTGATTACTCAAGTAAACGCCGTAAACTGATTACATCGATAACTTCGCATACGACGTTCACTGCTGTCAAGGGGCTAACATCAGGCCAACGACGGTCCCGGAATGCGCGTCCGGACGGGTCCCGTGCCGGGTCTCGCAGCGGATGTCGCCGTAGCAAACACTTGGTCCAGGAGACAGCTGTGACACAGGCCACTGAGGCCACCGGCAGCCCCGCGCCGGACGCGACGCCGGGCACGGCTCAGCCGCCGTCCCGCCGGGACCGGCTGCGCACGGCGACCACCGAAGAAATCATCGCGACGGCCCGGCGCCTGCTGGTCAGCAGCGGACCGGAAGCGGTCTCACTGCGCGCCATCGCCCGGGAGATGGGGATGACCGCCCCCGGGCTTTACCGGTACTTCGGCAGCCACGAGGAACTGATCAGGAACGTCATCGCCGGCATCTTCACCGAACTGGGCGAGGACGTCCATCAGGCCATCAAGAACGCGGTCCCGCCGGCCGGCCCGGTCGGCGGCCAGGCCCAGGATCTGGTCCGGGTGAAGTTGACCGTCAAGATGGCGGCGGCCTGCCAGGAGTTCCGCCGCTGGGCGCTGACCCACAAGGCGGAGTTCGCCCTGCTGTTCGGCGTGCCGTTGCCCGGCCTGGACGACGCGACGCACGACATCGCCGACGAGTGCGCGATCGCCTTCGCCGGCACCTTCTTCGCGCTGTTCCTCGAGCTGTGGCAGGCGCTCCCGTTCCCGGTGCCCGCGGCCGGGGAGATCGACCCCGGCCTGCTCGACCAGCTCGCCCGTTACCGCGACGCCCTGGGCACCGACATGCCGGCCGGCGCGGTGCTCGCGTTCCTTCGCTGCTGGACGCTGCTGTACGGGGCGGTGTCGATGGAGGTCTTCGGCCACATGGGCTTCGCCCTCGAGGACCCGGCGCCCATGTTCGAGATCATGCTCGGCGATCTGGCGGCCATGATCGGCCTGCGCTGGCCGCTGCGGCCTTAGAGCCGCCTTTCTTGGAGCCGCCCTTCTTGGAGCCGCCCTTCTTGGAGCCGCCCTTCTTAGAGCCGCGGAGAGCGACGAGCGCGGCGCCGGCGAAGGCTCCCGCCGCGAGCAGCTCGATGTGGGCCCGGCGCGGCGCCTCGTGCTGGATCCGGGTGTGGAACCGGTTCACCGGACCGGGGAAGGGCGACCAGCCGAACCACAACCGGGTGGGCTTGTCGATGTCCGGCAGCGCCGCCCCGGTCATGCCGGCCAGCACGGCCAGCCGCCGCTCGGGAGGCGAGACCGCCGCGAAGGCCCCCATCACCGCCAGGCCGACCAGCCCGTCGGGCACGGCCACGCGGAGGAACCGCTGCTCGCTCCCCCACTGACCCCAGTGCGGCAGCGCATCAAGAACGAAGTGCGAAGCCACCCCCGCCGCGAAAGCAGGCAGCGGGCGCCGGCACAGCGCGCCGGTCAGCGCCCCGGACAGGACATGGTTGGTCAGCAGCACTCGCCCCTACTTTCCTCGTCACCCGCGTAAGCACCGTACCCGGCGCCTTGGCCGGGCATGGCGTACTCCACCCGCGAGGCCGGCGGCGGCGGAGCCGGAGAATTATGCGGGGCGGCGCGGCGGGTACTGCTGGTAGCGTTTTCGTGGCGGGCTGGCAACCAGCGAAATCCGAACGAGGACTGACGCGTACCCATGCTGGACAAGCGATTTATCAGGGAGAACCCGGACGCGGTGAAGGATGCCGTCCGGGTCAAGGGCATTGACCTGGACGTGGACGAGCTCATCGCCCTGGACCGGGAAAGCCGCAATCTCCAGCATGAGCTAGATGACGCCCAGGCCCGCAAGAAGAGCTCCTCGAAGGAGTTCGCCCGGGCCGATGAGGCCCGCCGGGCCGAGTTGCGAGCCGAGAATGACACGCTCGACGCCCAGCTCAAGACGCTCCGCGAGCAGCTGGCCGAGACGAACGAGAAGCTGCAGGGGCTGCTGCTGCTGACGCCCACCATCCCCTGGCCGGGCGCCCCGGTCGGGCCCGACGAGTCCGCGAACGTGACCATCAGGAGCGTCGGGACGCCGCCGGAATTCCCCTTCAAGCCGCTGGATCACGTCGAACTGCTGGAAAAGCGCGGCTGGGCCGACTTCACCCGGGCCCGAAAGGTCGCGGGAGCACGCGCCTACGCGCTGACCGCGGACATGGTGCTGCTCGAACGTGCGGTGCACTCCTACGCCCTGGACCTGCTCCAGGCCAAGGACTTCACCCTTGTCTCCGTGCCGTCGCTGGTCAGGGAGGAGGCGCTGATCGGCACCGGCCAGTTCCCGGCGCACCGCGAGGAGACCTACGCGATCCCCGCCGATGATCTCTATCTCGCGGGCACCGCGGAAGTCGCCCTGGTCGGCTTTCACAGCGACGAGATCATCGACCGCAAGAGCCTGCCGATCCGCTACGCCGGGATCTCGCCGTGCTTCCGGCGGGAAGCGGGCAGCGCCGGCCGTGACGTGCGCGGGCTGCTGCGGGTGCACCAGTTCGAGAAGGTCGAGCAGTTCGTCATCTGCGTCGCCGACCCGGCCGAGTCCGACCGCTGGCACGCCGAGCTGCTCGGCACCGCCGAAGAACTGCTGCAGGGGCTCGGGCTGGCCTATGAGGTCGTGGAGTGCTCGACCGGCGACATGGGCGCGGGCAAGTACCGGATGAACGACATCAACACCTGGATGCCGTCGCTGGGCACCTACCGCGAGACGCACAGCTGCTCGTCCCTGCACGACTGGCAGGCGCGGCGGGCCAATGTGCGCTACCGCGACGCGGACGGCACGATCCGGTTCGCCTACACCCTGAATAACACGGCGGTGGCCACGCCGCGGATTCTCGCCGCGCTGGTGGAGAACTACCAGACGAGCGAGGCGCAGGTCAAAGTGCCGGCGGCGCTGCGGCCCTACCTCGGGGGCAGAGAACTCCTGTGAGCGGCCGGCCGGGACGGCGGTCCGCGCGCGTCACGCGCTCGCGGAGCAGCGGACCGGGGAAAGAGAGCGTACGCTGCGAGGCGTGAACCGTGAAGCTGATCGCGTGGCCGAGCTGGCCGACCGACCGCTCAACGAACTGACCAGGCGCGATGTTGCGCTCGCGCTGCTCACCACGCCCGCGGCGGACGCTCTGGCCTCCCTGCCCGGCATCAGGAGAGGGATGCTCGCCGCCGGCAATCCGCTGTCCGCGGTGTTCTGGTCGTCGGCGGAAGCCATCTTGCAGCAGATCGCCGACGGCGAGGCCACCTTCGGTGACGTCAGGACCTGGCTGGAAGCCACCGGGACCGAGCCGAACGGGATCATCGGGCTGCACGTCTGGGATGAGCAGTCTCAGCGCAGCCAGCTCGGCGTGGAGATGCACACCAGGCTGGTCACCCATCTCGAGGAGCAGCTGGCCGCGGGCACCATCGATCCCGACCTGCTGGCGACGGCCGACCCGGTGGCCTGCAGCGCCTACATCGAGATCCAGGAGCGGTGGATGACGTCCGAGCTGCCCGACGGCCGCGTTCCGATGGACGCCCTGCTCGACGAGAAGGACGAGGAGTTCCTGGCCGAATGGGACGCGGCCGACGCGGAGGCGCTCGCCCTGCTGCAGGCCCAGCTCGACCAGGCCGGCGAACGGCCGTGGCCGCGCGAGGATCTGCACCGGGCCAGTACCCGGCTGCGTGAGGTCATCGCCAAGCCCGGCTGGCCCGGTCAGCTGCTGATCGAGTGCGGCGGGGTGCGCCCGGAGGACCTGCCGGCCGACGATGCCGAACTCTGGCTCCGGCTGGCCGCGGGCGTGGCGTCCCCGGAGGGATCCGACGACTGGGGCGCCCCCGGCGGAGGCGACGGCGAACCGCACGAGACCGACAGCGCCATCGCCGCCATCTGCTCCATTGACCATTTCGACTGGCTGGCGGTCATGACCACGCTCGCCGC
>PMOU01000564.1:15419-16905 GCA_003161205.1 Actinomycetota bacterium
GACGAGGACGAGGACTTCGACGAGCTCGGCATGGAGGACCTGTTCCTGCCCGTCACCGCGCTCTGGCAGGTCCTGGGGGCGATAGATGACGAGGAGCGGCTGACCCCGCTGGGCTGGTGGGGCCTGCCCGAGGCCATGCGCATCGTCTGGGCGCCGTCCGACGGCACACCCGGCTAAGCAAGACAACGGGGCTAGACCGCGGCGGGCTAGAGCGGCTAGTCCGCGGCGGGCGGGGCTTCCTCTCCCGGCAGGCCTGCCTCGGTGTCATCGGCGGCGAGCCGGTAGTAGGCCGGGGTCAGCAGCTCAGCCAGGTCCTTCCCGGCGACCTTGACCGGCGGCGCGGGAAACATGCGGAGCAGCAAGTCCGGCGCGGCCGGGTTAGGGGCCGTGGCTAGCGCCCGCAGCCGGGCCGGGCTCAGCCCCGGTGACCAGAACTCCTCCAGGCACTCGGCGAGCGGCCTGGCCTGCCCATCGAGGCTGGACGGCCACGATCCCTGGTCCGTCCCGGCCGCGGCACCACCCGCGGCCCCCGGGCGGCCCTGAAGCTGGCGCAGGGCCGCGAGCAGTTCCTCCCGGCCCCGGCCGCGCCAGGCCAGCAGGCCGAACGGGTCACGGTCGAACTCCTCGGCCAGCACGTAGCAGACGGCGGCCAGATGCTTGCAGGGCACGCCCCAGTCCGGGCAGCTGCACCGCATGTCCAGGTCGGCGGCGACGCGGGGGAACAGCGGCGTGCCGCAGTCGTCGAAGACCTCCTCGATCTCGTGCGGCATCTCCCCGGCCAGCAGCTTGGCCCGGAACAGCGCCTGGCTGGCCAGCCGGTCCTGGACCCGCCGCCACTGCGCGGTGGTCAGCGGCAGCACGCCGAGACGGACCTGGTAGGGCCGCACCCGCGAACCCTGCACCCGGGCCGTGACCTTGCCCTGGGAGAGCTCGAAGTCGAGCACCTGGCCGGCCCGCGCGTAGCTGCGGCCCCGGGCCAGCCGGCCGCTCATGCCGTAGGACTCGAGCACGCTGATGAAGCGCCGGGACCACCACTGCTCGCCGATCGCGCCGCGCTTGCTCCTGGCCTTGATCCCGCCCTCGACCCGGCGCGGCCGGGCCGGCGGCCAGTCCGCCCAGGACCCGCTCATGCGCTCACCGCGTCCGGCGAAAGGGTGAGCACGGACCGCAGGTCGTCCACCGACAGCTCGGTGAGCCAGCTCTCGCCGGTGCCGACGATGCGGTCGGCCAGGGCCTTTTTCTCCTCGATCATCGCGTCGATCCGCTCTTCGAGGGTGCCGACGCAGACGAACTTGCGCACCTGCACGTCCTTACGCTGGCCGATGCGGAACGCGCGGTCGGTGGCCTGATCCTCCACCGCCGGGTTCCACCACCGGTCGATGTGGATGACATGGCTGGCGGCGGTGAGGTTCAGCCCGGTGCCGCCGGCCTTGAGGGACAGCAGGAACACCGCGGGCTCGGCCAGCTCGCCGAACGCGGCCACCAT
>PMOU01000346.1 GCA_003161205.1 Actinomycetota bacterium
GGCGCCGACGTCATCTCGCTGTTCGCCGAGGTCGAGCCCGCGGAGGTATCGCTCGTCGTGCGGGATCGCGGCCAGGGCTTCGACCCCGGGGCGGTCCCGGCCGACCGCAAGGGCCTGGCCGAATCCGTGCACGGCCGGATGACCCGCCGCGGCGGCACCGCGACCGTGAGCACCGCCCCAGGCGAAGGCACCAAAGTCACCCTGAAGATGCCGCCAGGGGCCCCCGGGGCCGGCTCGCCGGCCCCCCCCGGGGGGCACGGGGGGAAGGTTCCCCCCGTACGGGGGGGTCTGGGGGGGTCGTCCCCCCGAGGCAAAAAATGACTATGCCACGGGTCGTCCTGGTCGACGATCACGGGCTGTTCCGCTCCGGGGTCCGCGCCGAGCTCGGCCGGCANNCTGGACGTGCACCTGCCGGGCGGCGGCGGACAGGCCGTGATCCAGGCGGTCAAGGCCAGCCACCCGCAGGTCCGTTTTCTCGCGCTGTCCGCCTCGGACGCTCCCGAGGACGTGATCGCCGTGATCAGGGCGGGTGCCCGGGGTTACGTCACCAAGACGATCTCCACCGCCGAACTGGCCGACGCCGTCCGCCGGGTCGCGGCGGGGGACGCGGTGTTCTCGCACCGGCTGGCGGGGTTCGTCCTAGACGCCTTCGCCGCCACGCCGTCGCCCGATGACGCCAAACCCTCCTTCGATCCCGAGCTCGACCAGCTCACCAGCCGGGAGCGGGAAGTGCTCAGGCTGATCGCCCAGGGCTACACGTACAAGGAGATCGCCCGCGAGCTCTTCATCTCGGTGAAAACCGTGGAGAGTCATGTGTCGTCCGTGCTGCGCAAGCTGCAGCTGTCGACCCGGCACCAGCTGACCAGGTGGGCCGCGGAACGGCGGCTGGACTAGCCGGGCGGGACAGCCGAGAGCCCCCGCTGACATCAGCGGGGGCTCGCGGCTTCAGGACGGGTAAGGCGGGTTAAACGGGTTAGGCGGCGGCGTGGCCGATGCCTAGGTCCAGGTCCTCCGAGTGCGCGTCGGCGGCGGCCTCCTCGGCGTGAGCGATGGTCCGCTCCGGGCCTAGGCGGCTGTTCACGGCGTAGTAGAACACGATCAGGCTGAACACCGCGATGGCCCCGAGGTCCCACCAGAACGGCAGGTGGACGCCGAGCTTGGCGCCGAGGAACGTGGCGTAGCCGCCCGGCGAGCCGGTGTTGCCCGGGCCGGAGCTGATCCCGCCGACGTAGCTGCCGCCGAAGATGGAGAACAGGGTCAGGCCGATGATCCACGGGATCGCGAACGAGCCGGCCCGGAAGTCCAGCGGCTCCTGGTTCGGGTCGAGCCGGCGGGCGAGGATGTACAGGACCAGGAAGAAGACCACGGCGGCGTCGATCTTCAGGTCGTTGGCGGTGCCGCTCCAGTAGATGATGAACCCGGAGACGACGAAGCTGAACGGGGCGATGACGTTCAGGGCCGGCGCCCGGAACGGCCGGAGCCGGTCGGGGTCGCTCTTGCGCAGCGACACCGCAGCCACCGGCGCGAAGCTGTACATGAACGACGACGCCGCGGTGATGGCCCCGACCAGCGTTGACCAGCTGCCGAACGGCAGGAACAGAATGCAGCCGAACACGCCGCCGAAGATGATGCTGAACCACGGCACGCCGCGCCGGTCGATGGAGGCGAAGACCGGCGGCACGAACCGGGTCTTGGCCAGTGAGTACGACAGCCGGGAAGCGGCGCTCACGTAGACCAGGCCGGTCCCGGCGGGGGAGACGATCGCGTCAATGATCAAGACGGTGCCGAGCCAGCCCAGGCCGACCGATTCGGCCAGGGTGTAGTACGGCCCGAAGCTCCCGGTGGTGCCGAACGGCTCCGTCCAGCCGTGGGCGGCGAGGGTGGCCGGGTTCAGCGCACCGGTGAAGCACAGCTGCAGCAAGATGTAGATGGCCGCGCCCAGCAGCATGGAGCCGACCACCGCGATCGGCACGTCCCGCCTGGGGTTGCGCGCTTCCCCAGCCAGCTGGGCGGCCTGTTCAAAGCCCTCCAGGGCGAACACGATGCCGAGCGGGATCGCGATGAATACGCCCTTGATGCCGAACGGCATGAAGCCGCCGGCCGCGTGGAAGTTGCTGGTGTGGAAGGCCTTGGTCATGATGAAGATGATGGTCAGGACCGGGACCAGGATCTTCCAGTACATGGCGACCGTGTTGGTCCGGGCCATCCACTTGATGCCGAACAGGTTCAGCGCCGTGAAGATGAACATCATGCCGATCGCGACGGCCAGGCCCTTGCCGGTGAGCAGGCCGGTCGTACCATTCACCAGCCCGTGCCAGAGCTTGGCGTCGACGTACCCCAGCGTGGCCTCGACCTCGATCGGCGCGACGGCCATCGCCTGCAGGTAGGAGTAGGTCCCGGCGAAGAAGCCGCCCAGGGTGCCCGCGTGGATCCAGGTGAACCGGGCGGTGCTGCCGGAGATCGGGTAGGTGGAGCCGAGCTCGGAGTAGATCAGCGCGATGCCGATCAGCAGGACCACGCCGATGATCCACGAGATGATGGCTGCGGGCCCGGCGGCCTTAGACGCGTTCAGCGTGCCCAGCAGCCAGCCAGATCCGATGACGGAACCGGCCGAGACCATAAACAAAGGGAGCAGTCCGATGTCACGCCTAAGTCTCGGCGGCACATCGGAGAGGTCTTGACTCATCCCCGTTCCTTCCACTGGGCTCGCCGTAACTTGCGGTGAGCGATTAGCTGGCGGATCCGCCTTATCCAGCGGCCGACCAGACGATACGTGGCAGCACCATAGCATTGGTCGTGGCAAAAGTCGCCTATTGACTTCCCGGCTATCTTTACCGTTACTAAACCGCAAAGTGCCACATCATCGCGTGCTTCCGCCCTCACGCGGAACCCTTAGTCAACCCAGCCCCGTGTTAACTCGGCAGTGTTAACGTGCACGCAACATCGGCGATACCGTCTCCCACATCGTGGGCCGGGGGAAAACGAGGTCCGCAATCGGCCGCGCCAAGTGAATCCCGGCGCAGGACGCGGAAACGCGCATTCATCAATTCAGGGCGTCGAGGGCGGCGTCGTCCAGGGCGGGGTTGTCCAGGGCGGGCCGGTGCAGGGCCAGGACATGCTCGAAAGTTTCCCGCTCCGCGACCAGCCGGGCCTGCCCGTCCCGGCAGAACACGATCGGCGGCCGCATGGCCCCGTTGTAGTTGTTCGCCAGGGTGTAGGTGTACGCGCCGGTGACCGGCATGGCCACGAGGTCACCGACGACGGGGGCCGGCAGGGCCAGCCCGGCTACCAGCCGGTCGCCCGACTCGCACTGCCGCCCGACCAGGTCCACCACCTCATCGGGCGGGGCCGTCATCCGCGTCGCGACCACCGCCTCGAACGGCTGGCCGGTGAGCGCCACGTCGAGGTTGTCGGCCATGCCGCCGTCGACCGCGACGAACGTGCGGCCGGTGCGCTTGACCGTGGTCACCCGGTACAGCGTCACGCCCGAGCGGGCCACCAGCGAGCGGCCGGGCTCGATGACGAGCCTGGCCGCGGCCGGGAGGTACGCATCCGCGGCCGAGGCGATCGTGTCAAGGTACTGGTCCACGCTGGGGGCGTCGTCTTCGGCGGTATAGCGCACCCCGAGGCCGCCGCCGATGTCGTAGACGTCGAAGGTGCCGAGCTTGGCCACCGCCTCGACCGCCCGGGCGAACGGCTCGGTGTCGAGGATCTGCGACCCGATGTGCAGGTGCAGGCCGTCCAGTCGCAGCCAGTCGCTGGCCCGGATCCGGGCCATCGCCTCAAGCGCCTGATCGGCCGGCAGCCCGAACTTGGAATCGTCACCGCCGGTGGACTGCGATTCATGGGTTTGCGGCGAGATCCCGGGGATGATCCTGATCAGCACCCGCTGCGGCCGGGTGGCCAGCTGTTCCAGCCGGTCGATGTCGTCGAAGTTGTCGACTACCACGTAGCCGACGCCTGCCTCCAGAGCCATCCTCAGCTCAGCGGTGGTCTTGGCGTTCCCGTGCTGCAGGATGCGCTCGGGAGCGACTCCGGCGGCCAGGGCCATCAGCAGTTCGCCCGCCCCGGCGATGTCAATGGTCAGGCCCTCGGCCGCGAACAGCTGGTAGGCGGCCAGGCAGGGGAACGACTTGGACGCCCAGACCACCTCGGAGTCGCGATGCCGGGCGGCGAGCCCGTCCCGCAGGCGGCGGGCCTGGTTTCGCAGCCCGGCCTCGTCCACGACATACGCCGGCGTCCCGAACCGTTCGGCGAGTCCGGCGACGCTGACGCCGCCGATGACGAGTTCTCCGTCCGGGGTGACCGAGCTGTGCTCAGGGAAGAGCGGGAGCAGGTCCTGGCCGCGTCCGCGCGCCGAGTTAATCTCCATCGGCTGACCGTAGCGCGGCCGGGGCCGGGAAACTAGACAGGGACTCGGCCCTGGCCGGAGACTGCTGGCAGGGCTCCGCGTGACGGGGCCCGGTGAGGATTGGGGACACAGATGACGGTGACCGCGGCGGAGTTCGACGACCTGGTCAGCCTGCTGCGCGGGTTCATCCGGCGCGAGGTGATGCCGGCCGAGGCCGGCATCGACGCATCCGACGAGATTCCGGCCCGGCTGACCGAGCAGGCCAAGGAGATGGGCCTGTACGGCTATGCGCTGCCCGCCGAATACGGCGGCCTGGGCCTGTCGGTGGAACAGCAGGTGCGGGTGGCCATCGAGCTCGGCTATACCAGCCCGGCGTTCCGGTCGCTGTTCGGCACGAACAACGGGATTGCCGGCCAGGTCCTGGTCTCGGCCGGCACCGACGAGCAGCGCAAGCAGTGGCTGCCGCGGCTGGCCTCCGGGGAGGTGGTGGCCTCCTTCGCGCTGACCGAACCGGAGGCCGGATCTGACCCGAGCCGGCTGGTGACGACCGCGCGGCAGGACGGGGACACCTGGGTCATCGACGGCCTCAAGCGCTATATCACCAACGCCCCGGCGGCCGACGTGTTCATGGTGTTCGCACGGACCGACCCGCAGGCGCCGCCGGGCAAGGGCATCGGCGTGTTCGTGGTCCCCGCGCGCACCGACGGGGTGGCGGTGGCGGCGCGGGATCACAAGATGGGCCAGGCCGGAGCGTGGACCGCCGATGTCGCCTTCACCGGCGTCCGGGTGCCGGCCAACGCGCTGGTGGGCGAGGCGGCTCAGGCGGGTTACGCCACGGCCATGCGGAGCCTGGCGCACGGGCGGCTGACGATCGCCGGCGTCTGCGTCGGGGTGTCGGCCCGGCTGGTCGACGAGAGCGTTTCGTACGCCAAGGAGCGCTCGCAGGGCGGCCACCCGATCGGCGAGTACCAGCTCATCCAGGGCATGCTCGCGGACTCCCAGACCGAGTACCTCGCGGCCCGGGCGCTGGTGCTCGACGCCGCGGCGCAGTACGACGCGGGCACCGACCGNNNGGCACCAGCCAGATCCAGCAGCTGGTGATCGCCCGGGAGCTGCTCAGATAGGGTCCGCAGGTCACCTGGCTGATATCTGGGGCTAACGTGGCCGTCATCATGGCGTGGGACGGTATGTCAGATGGCGGGTGCATACGAGGACTGGCGCGGGCATGTGATCGTCTGCGGGCTGCGGGGCGTCGGACTGCGGATCGTGGAGCAGCTGAACCTGTCCGGGGTGCCGGCGGTGGTCATCGACGATGATCCGGACGTGCGCCTGGCCCGGGTCCTGACCACCTGGGGCGTGCCTCATGTTCCCGGGAGCTCGCGGGTCGCGGAGACCCTCACCGGCGCCGGGCTGGCGGGGGCCGCGGCGGTGGTCTGCGCTCAGGAAGATGACCTGTACACGCTGGAGACGGCGCTGCTGACCCGCCAGCTCCGCGAGGACGTGCGGGTGGTCGCGCAGCTGGGGAACCCGGCCGTGGGCCGGGCGCTGTCCGGAGTCGGGGTGGCGGTGCTGGACGTCGCCGGCCTGTCGGCGCCGTCGGTGGTCGAGGCCTGCCTGCGGTCACGTGCGCAGGACATGAACCTGTCCGGGGAACGTTTCATCGCCGCGTGGACCGCGGCCCCCCAAGCGGGCAGCCTGCGGGAACTGTACGGGGCACTGGCGCCGATCGCCGTCGTCCCGCACGACGGCGGCGACGTCGTAGTTTGCCCGGGCCGTGACCTCCAGGTCGCGGCGGGCGATGAGATCATGGTGATCGGCACGCCGGAAGAGCTGCGCAAGGCCGGCGTGAGCGCGCATGCCGGTGAGAGCGGGCATCGCGGCCGGCCGGGAAGTCCGCAAGGCGCCGCGGCGGCGGCCCGGCGGTCCTGGCAGCTCGTGCTGTCGCTGCTGCACGCCGCCGACCGCCGGCTCGTGCTGGCCATGGGCGCGCTGGTCACGGTGCTGATCGGGTCCACCGTCGTGTTGCGGCTGGCCTTCCAGCTCACCAGCACGCAGCATCTGTCGCTGCTCGACTCCCTGTACTTCACCGTGGAGACGATTACCACCGTGGGCTACGGTGACTTCTCCTTCCGCGGTCAGGCCCCGTGGCTGATGGCCTGCGCGGTCTGCCTGATGCTCGCGGGCGCCCTGTTCGTGGCGGTCTTCTTCGCCCTGCTCACCAACGTGCTCGTCAGCCGGCGGATCGAGGAATCGCTCGGACGGCAGCAGATCACCGGACTGACCGGGCACGTCCTGGTCATCGGCCTGGGCGCGGTCGGCATGCGGGTCGTCCAGCGGCTGATGGCGGCGGGCCGCGACATCGTGGTCGTGGAGAGGGACGAGCACAACCGCCACCTCGGCCAGCTCCGCGCGCTCGGCGTGCCGGCGGTCATCGCCGACGCCACGCTGCCGGAGAC
>PMOU01000073.1 GCA_003161205.1 Actinomycetota bacterium
GACCTCGGTCACAACGCCGTCGCCGATGTCGAAGACGCCATGGAGCGTCGCTATGTCCCCCGCGCTAAACGCCGCGTAACGGCCCGCACCAGCTCTATGTTTTTGTCAGCGCTCATGTCTCCCTCTTCTCACCGCGGCACCCCAGGCGGGCGCGGTCGAGGCGAACGTTAGCGCTGGCCGGTGCTGGCTGTCTATAGGGGGACGGTCAGCTCGCGAGCCAGAGCGACAGGTGGGCGGGCTGCAGGGCCTGGTCGACGGTGGCGGACAGGTCGGCCTGGACCGCGTCCACGTCGGTGGCGTCCTGCAGCCGGCCCGCGAACGCGGCCGTTGTCAGCTCGGCGTCATACCGGGTCCGGTTGAACCGGTGGTCCACCACATGCTGGACCCGCCGCCGCACGGGTGCGAACAGGGCGGCCACGATCAGCGTGGCCCCGGCCACCGTGATCGAGTCATGCACTGGCAGCACCCGGTCCGCCAGCAGCACCAGCCCGGCATACAGCCCGACCAGCAGCCCGGTCACCACGGCGTAGGACACGGTCCGCGAGATCAGCCGGTCGATGTCATACAGCCGGTACTTCAGCACCGCCACCACACAGGCCACCGGGATGCCGACCACCGGCGTCAGGATCATCACAACCCACAGCACGGTGCCGAGAGTGTCGTTGCCGCCGGGATGGATTGCTGCTCCCGTGCCCAGCACCAGAATCCAGAAGACCGTGACGATACCGACGTAACCGAGCCAGGCCAGCTGCTTGCGCAGCTCGGGACTGGCCCCGCGCCGCCGGACGAACACCGAGGCGACGGCGCAGAGGGCGGCCGCGAAAGTGGCGACCGCGACCGCGGCGACGAACCCGCCGAACCAGCCGTGCTGGGGGAAGATGCCCAGTGGGTTCGGGTAGCTGGCCTTGGAATCATCCAGGATGTTGGTCAGCCCCCCGCTGATGTACTGGCCCGCCTGCATCTGGCTCACCACACCGGCAGCCATGACGACCAGGAACCCCGTCCGCACCGGACGCCAGCGGCGGGACGGCAGCCGCCCGTCGGGGAACAGCAGAACCAGGAAAAGCAGCAGGAACACAGCCAGGACGGCCATGAGCACGCTGAACCAGCCCACCAGCCGCGCCGCAGGCAGTGAGCCCGGGGCTGTGACCAGCCCGTAGAGGGGATACTGCTCGGTCAGCATCTCAAGGGCCAGCAGCAAACCGGCCAGGGCCAGCAGCAATCCGATGGCGTTGCCGGGCCGCCGCACCATGAGCAGGTGACCGGTGCCCGCATAGAGCACGATAGCCACGGCCATCACGGCCTCGAAGCCGAGCTTGCTCGCGTGGATATACCGGGCATCCAGGCCCAGCAGCGTCAGCGCAGTCGCGAAGACGAGCGCGGTCAGCCCGGCCAGCGTCCAGGATGCGGCGCGATACCTCATGGCGCTACCCTACGGGGGCACCGTTCCGGCAACGTTACGGTGCGCTTCCGTGTCTACGGGCTGCCCATTGCCGCGACGCCCTTTGACGTCGCCCGGATTTTTGGTCATACTTTTGACTATGACCGTGCTTCCGCTGGGCGACGTCAAGTCCCACCTGTCCGAGCTCGTCGGTCGTGTTCACGACCATCACGAGCGGGTGACCGTCACTGTGCACGGCCGACCCTCGGCCATCCTCATCGCTCCAGAGGACCTGGAAGCGCTAGAGGAAACCCTGGAGATCATGCGCGATGCCGCGACGATTGACCGCCTGGCCGAGTCTGACGCGGAGCTGGCTCGCGGGGAGTACGTGTCGGCTGATGAGCTTGCTGAGGCGATGAGGCGGCGCCAGGCGGAGTGAGCGGGGAGTTCGAGGAANNGCTTATGAGTTCATCACGGGACCCTTGCTTGTAGATCCTTACCGGATCGGCAAACGGCTCCTCCCGCCCATGAATGACCGGTTCAGTGCCCGCCGCGGTTCTTACCGCGTGATCTACCGGATCGATGACAAGGACCGCGTAGTGACGGTCGTGGACGTGGCTCATCGGCGAGATGCCTACCGCACCTAGATAAAGGGCGCGGCGAGGACCCATCCTGGCGGCGCAGGAGCGCCGCGACTTCGGGGCTGGGCGGCTTGGGGTCATCGGGCGAAAGGCTGATGTCCTGGGCCGAGGCGCCCGCGTCGAGCAGGGCTTGCACGGTGCCGGTCCAGTCGGGGTGGGGGTTGCCGGCGGGTTGTTCTCCGCTGCCGACGGCGGCCCACTCGATCGGGGTGCTGTCCCAGGTGGTGTCGCGTGCCTCGATGTCGGCGCCGCGGTCGAGAAGCAGGCGGACGGCGGGGGCGCTGCCGGAGTAGGCGGCGGCGTGCAGCGCCGTGCCGCCGTCGTCACCGCGGGCATCAACCGGAAAGCCGAGGCCGAGCATCAGGGCGATGGCTGCGGTGTTGCCCCTCTCGGCGGCGTGGATCATCGCTGCGGCCCGCTGCGCGGCGGGAAGGTGGCCGGGCAGGCCGGGGTCTTGGGCCAGCTGCTGCTCCACCGCAGCTTGGTCCGCACGCCCGCAGGCGGCCAGGAACCGGTCAGCGCCGGTGATGTCGCCGGCGGCGCCGGAGCCGCGAAGCAGCAGGGCGAGATCAGCGCGGCCCTCGACGGTGGCCAGAGCGTAGGGCGAGCGCCCGTCGGGACCGGCGATGTCAGGGTTAGCGCCNNGCGCGGCGTCGTCGGCGTAACGGTTGGGGTCGGCCCCGGCCTCCAGCAGCAGCTGGACGCCCTCGGTGTCGTTGGTGCTGATCGGGGCGGCTAGCGCCATCCGGGCGAGCTGCGCGACATCGGTGGCATGGAGAAGGAGCAGCCGCAGGCACTCGTGATTATCGTCAGCGAATCCCGCCAGATACAGATCGTGGTCACCGGGCACAGCGCCGCGCTCCAGCAGCAACCTCGTCATGAGCGGGTTGGCCGCGCCGGCGACCGCGCAGCGCAGCGGGGTCCAGCCGCCGTGCCCTCCCTGCGCGCCGGTGCTGCCGTTGGGGTCGGCTCCGCCGTCCAGCAGCATCCGGGCCACGGCCAGCAGGCCCTCGGCCCGGGCCGGATCGAGCCGATGCCATCGTGAGGCGCTGGCCATATGGAGCGGTGTCCAGCCCGAACGGGCGTCCGGCCGGGTGGCCAGGCCGGGATCGCGGCCGAGCCACGTACCCACGCGGTCGGCGTCGCCCAGAATCACCGCGGTAGCGAAGCTGTAATCGGCGATCTCGGGCGCAGCCTCCAGCATCCGCGCCGCCCGGCCGGTGCCGTCGCGGATGCTGGCCTCGCAGAACGCTTCCGCCTGATGGAGATCCGCCATGAGTTCCCCCTTCACCGGGCCCGCGATTCTACGGCACGCAGAATGGACTTCTACGCTAACGCACACGGTCTTCTACACTCGATTCATGAGTGAGCCGGTACGGGAGCTTCCCATCAGCAATCCCGCCATCGAGCGGGCCATAAACCTCGCTCGTCGCGGCGTCATCACCCATCTCACTATTGACGGTGAGCCGGTAGTCGCTATCGTTCCCGAATCTGTCGTTGATGCTCTCCGCGCCGCCGAGGACGCCGGCGAGGCTGACACCGCAATAGACGAGTCCGCTGAGTCGATCCCGTGGGAGCAGGTCAAGGCTGAGCTTGATCTGTAGGTAGGTCCNNGGGGTGGGCGTCGTTGTCGGTGCGGGTTGTTCAGGCGCAGGCGGCGGCCTGGTCGCGGCTGGTGTAGACGGGGAGCAGGCGATCGATGGCCATCAGGTCGAAGACGCGCTGTACCGGGCCGCCAGGTGCGACCGCCAGGCGCAGCTGGGCGCCGTCGGCGGCGGCCCGGCGCTGGGCCCGCAGCAGGCTGCGCAGGCCGGAGCTGTCGCAGAAGACGGTGGACGTCAGGTCCGCGACGACCACGGTCGCGCCCGCGGTGAAGATCGAGTCCAGCTGATCGAAGACCGACTGAGAGTTGCAGACGTCGATCTCGGTCGGGAGTACCACGATGGCGGGTGCCCGCCGGACTGCCTGGTCGCGCATGGCTCGGCCGCTCCTCCCAGGAGGCTGCCCCCTGTCTCCTAAGACAATGCGCCCGCCACCTGAGGGCCAGCTCAAGGCCGGCCGCTGGGTAGCTGCGAGGCTGNNGGCCAGGGTGACAGGCTGCGGCCGGGTGATCAGACGTAGTCGGCGGGACCCCACGGGGCCTGGCTGGGCTGGCCGGGCTGGCTGGGTTGGATGCCGGGCTGGCTGGGCGGGATGCGGGGCTGGCTGGGCGGGATGCGGGGCTGCGGCCTCGTGGCGGTATCCGCCCAGTCGGAGGAGAAAACGTTGTCACCGATGATGGCCCGGGTCGGCTGCGAATCGGGAGAGCTGGACTCCCGGTAGCCTGCGGGGGCGGCGGCCACGACGAGCCTGCGCCGCCACCTGGACGGCACGAACAGCGGGATGATCATCGCCAGGCCCGCCAGCGCGAGCACCCCGTCGAACAGCATGGCCTCAAAGCCGGCACCGTAGCTTTGCGTCTTCAGCGGGATGTACCGGACCGCGCGCCGCACGCTGTCCAGGTAGAGCCCGGTCCAGGCCAGCAGGGCCAGCCCGGGCAGGCCGGACGCGAGCGGGGAGATCCACGGCACGGCGATGAGGATCCCGGCTACCAGGCCGGCGCCCAGCAGCGCCCCGAACCCCTCGAGCACGGTCCGCTGGTGCAACAGGGAGCCGCCGTTGGCGGCCAGCGCGCCGAGCCGGCTCGTCGGGGCGGGCCCGCTCAGCAGCTTCAGGTAACCCCATGAGGCCGCGAAGAACACCACGGCGGCCATGACGATCGCGAGGAGCACACCCACCAGGTGACGCATTTCGGCCAAACCCCCTTGTAACGGTCCCAGAGGAAGTTTACGGCGAGGAGGCGCCGCTCGTCTCGGACCCTTCGCAGGGGAGTCGCTACCGTGCCCCCAGGGCGACCCGCACCCGGTTGAGGGGGTTAAGCAGCGCATACGTCCAGTACGCGTCCCGGGCGACCAGCCGGAACTTCAGGCCGCGCAGGCCGGGCGGGAACGCCGCGAAGTCGTCGGGGCGCCAGCGCCGGAAATCGGCGGACATCTGGTGAAAGAACTCGCGGCGGCGGCGCCTGGGCACCAGCGGCAGCAGCGTCGTGTAATGCCAGATGGCCCGGTCGAATATCGCCGCGCGGACAAGCGGGGTGACAGGCGGTGAAACCAGGGACCGTTCGGACAAAAGATTGAAGATCTGCTCGTAAGCGCGGAAAATATTGACGTTATCGGCGCTGGCGG
>PMOU01000364.1 GCA_003161205.1 Actinomycetota bacterium
GGAGAAACCGGCCCTGAAGTCATGCAGCACCGCCCGTTCGGTTAAATGATCTCCGCACTTGACTGAAGCTCACCTATAGAAAATAATAGCTAATAATATCCAATATTGCAAGCCCAAAGGAACTATTCAAACAAAAATACGAGAGTTANNAGTCCGCTGCACGCTGAGTCCGCCGCACCTGTGACATAAACACTGGCGCGATGGACCCGCCGCGGCTCGTACTGGCCAGCCGTGCGCCCGGCCGTCGGCCATACTGAACCGTGGCTTTCACCGTTTCCGACGCCGCGGTGCGCGCCGCGGTCAAGGTCGCGGCCGGCTTCGGTCTGGCCAGCTCCGAACCTGTCGTCCTGGCCGACGGCGCGAACGTGATCGTTCACCTGAGGCCGACACCGGTAGTGGCGAAGGTCGCCGCGTCGACGACCGCCGTCCGCCCGGACCCGGGCGCATGGCTCCAGCGCGAGCTCGACATCGTCCAGTTCCTAGCCGCAGCCGGTGCAGGTACCGCGGCCAGCGCCGCCGCAGCCGGTGCAGGAACCGCGGCTGGTGCCCCGGTCATGACGCCTAGCCCGGAACTGCCCGTGACCATCTACCACGGCGACGGTCACGTGATGTCCTTCTGGCGTTACCTGCGATCAGCTGGCGGCGGATTGCCCAGCGAGGCCACCATCGGCTCGATGCTCCGGGTCCTGCACGCCGCGCTGCGGCCGTATCCAGCTCCGGTTCCCGTCCTGGCGCCGCTGAACGACATCCCGGCCTTCCTCGCCCGCCCGCAGACCCGGCTCGGCGCCCGCGAGACCGCCGCCATCTCCGCGGCGTACACGCGGCTGACGGCCGAACTCGACGCAGCCCCCGGCCAGCTGCGGATGCTGCACGGCGACGCGGGCATAGGCAACCTCATGAATACCGACACCGGCTGGGTCTGGCACGACTTCGAAGACACCTGCTCCGGGCCCGTAGCCTGGGATCTGGCCGCCTCGACGGCGAACCCGCGCCGTGACCGCGAGCGCATCCTGGCCGCCTACGGCGAGCCCGTCGACCGGCATCAGCTCGCGGTCTGCGAGCGGCTCCGGCTGCTCCACCTGACCGTCTGGTACGCCCTGTACGCCGAACGTCTTCCTGATCTGCGGTCCCGGGCCGACGAGCTTGTGGCATTGTGGCCGGCGCCCTGAGGCATAATCCAGCGGGTGAGTGAGCACATGCAGGAGCAGGGCCGCGCCGAACGCCAGGCGGCGCTCGCCGCCGGGTGGTCGCACCGGCATCGCGACGTGTCCGGCGGATGGCTGCGGCCGACCGTGTTCGGCGCGGTAGACGGCCTGGTGACCAACGCGTCGCTGATCGCCGGGCTGGGCGGCGGCGGGGCGTCGACGCACACGGTCATCTTGACGGGGGCGGCCGCGCTGGTCGCCGGCGCGTTCTCGATGGGCACCGGGGAGTACATTTCGGTGACCAACCAGAACGAACTGGTGCTTGCCGAGGTCGCGACCGAGCGCACCATGCACGCCCGNNCCGTTCGAGCTGCCCTCACCGGTATTCGCGGGCCTGTCCTCGCTCGTCGCGTTTTCCGCTGGCGCGCTGATCCCGCTGCTGCCCTACCTGGCGGGCCTGTCCGTGCTGGGGGTCGCCCTGGGCGTGGCCGCGGTGGCGCTGCTGACCCTCGGCACGGTGGTGGGCCGGCTCACCGGCCGCTCCCTGCTGCATTCCGGCCTGCGCCAGCTCCTCCTGGGCGGGGTCGCCGTCGCGGTGACGTACGGCGTCGGCACCCTCATCGGCAGCGGCCACGTGACCTAACGGATCCGCCCGCTACCGAACGAACAAGCCCCTAGCCTACTGACCGCACGTCAGCGGCGGGTCGTCCAGCGGGGCCCGGTCAGGTTCCACGCCGACTCCCACGCGGCCAGCCGCCGCCGGTCCAGCACCAGCCGGCCCAGGCCGTAGCAGATCAGCAGTCCCATCGCGGCGACCGCGGCCACCGCACAGCCCGCGATCAGCGCGTAAATGATCATGACTGCCTGCCCGGCCGGGGGGACGGCGGGCTGACCCGCCTGGTTCAGCCAGATCTGCACCCGGGCGTCCGCGGGCGCATCGGCGATATTCGGTGTGGTCGCGGTGGTCAGCACGCCTGACCGCTGCCCGCCCCTGGGGGCGGGCCAGCGCGCCTCAACCTGCCCGATCACGTGGGGCAGGCCGCCGTTAAGCGGCCCGTGCTGGATCAGCTGGGCCGTCACCTGGTGCAGGCCGGCGGCGGCCGCGCTCTGCGACTGATACGTGTGCGCGCCGATGATGGCCGAGATGACCACGGCCACCCCGAAGGCGGCGGCCAACGTCGCCAGGACGGCGCCCTCGATCCGGTCCACGGGCCGCCTGAGCACGTTCCGCCCGGCCATCAGGCGCAGCACCCGGCGCATCCGGCGAGTCACCTCGCGGACCTTCATGTTCATGATCACTGCTCCCGGCTTCCGCGCGGCGGACCGGGTTTGCTGTTTAAGGATGGCACGGCGGGACTCCTGGAATGCACATCGCGGTCGGGTTGGCTGATGTGCCGCCGGGGTCTGGAGCGGCGGATCCCAGCCGGGCGCCGCGTCGTCGATCACGTCGGCCCGGATGGCGGTCCACCACAAAGGTAACCCGTCAGGACGCATCCTGCCGACCAGGGTCTCGCGGCAGGCCCGCGGAATACCCGAGAAGCGAAAAAAAGGAGTACAATTAAATTATTGCTCCGGACCCCGGCAGCTGCAACCGCGTCATTGTGCGCGTGCGGCGGCAGGACCGGAATTTTTTTTGCCCGGACATGACCGATCACCGCGTACCTCACCTGACTTAAAGGAGTCGGTTATGGGCATCATCGCATGGATTGTCCTTGGCCTGGTCGCAGGCCTTATCGCCAATATGCTCATCCCCGGTCGGCGATCACAGGGCCTCATCTTGACCTGCGTGATCGGCATTATCGGGGCGCTGGCCGGCGGCTGGGTGGCCACCCGGCTGTTCCACGTCCACACCCTGAACGGGTTCTTCAACCTCTCGACCTGGCTCACGGCCATCGTCGGCGCCGCCATCCTGCTTCTCATTTTCCACCTGATCAGCGAGCGGTCCAGCAGTTCCCGCCGGTCCACCCGTTCCCGCTCCACCCGTTCGCGCATGTTCGCGCGCCGCTGAGTAACCGGAGTACCTCATGATCATTATTATCGGGCTCGTCATCCTGGTGGCGGCGGTGGTCGCCGGAGTAGCCGGCGTGCTGTCCAACAGCGGCAGCGGGCATCCTCTCACCCACCATTTCGCGGCCTTCGGCTACCACGTGACCGGCTCCACCGGCACGCTCTTCCTGTACGGCATCGTGGTCGGGGCCGCAGGCGTGCTGGGGCTGAGCCTGCTGCTGGCCGGCGCGCGCCGCACCTCCCGCCGCGGCCGTGAGGCCCGCCGCGGCCTCCACCAGTCCCGCCGCGAGACCGC
>PMOU01000419.1 GCA_003161205.1 Actinomycetota bacterium
TGGCGGCGGTGACGCTGAACGGGTACGGGTTGATCAGCGCGTTCGCCGGGGTGTACGGGCTCCTCGGGAGCACCGGCACCGGCCCGTAAGCCTGAGCCGCCGCGCCGTAGAAGAACGCCTTGATCACGTCCGGCTGGTCTTGCAGGTGCGCCATGGCCTGGCGGATGTAGAGCTGGCTGATGATCTTGCTGAAATCGCCGGTGGCGTCCTTGAAGTTGTAGACCACGTACAGCCAGCCGAAGGCCGGATAGCCGAAGATGTTGTAGCCGGCCGACCTGATCTTGCTGACCTGCGGCAGGTTGGCCAGCGGCACATACCCGACGTCCAGGCGGCCGGACAGGATCGCGTCGTCCTCGGCCGCGTCGGAGGTGAACGGCACGCTGGAGTACGTGGGCACCGTCTTGGCGTGCGGGCCGCCGTAGGCCTGGTTGGGCGACATGGTGAAAGCCCCGCTGACCGTGCTGAACGAGGACAGAATGTACGGCCCGTCCACGATCTTCCACAGCGGGCTCGTCGCCCAGGAGTCCGACGGCCTGGCCTGGGCGGCGAGGTAACGGTAGATCCGCGCCGCGTTCGCCGGGCTGGCGAAGTTCAAGATCGGGCCGGCGGCGGAGGCTCTGGCCCAGGCGAAGGCGGGCATCGGCTGGATCACGCCGAGCTCGTTCTGCCAGAACCAGGTCGGGTTGACCGCGGACTTCATCGCGAAAACGACCGTGCTGGCGCTAGGTGCGGTGACGCTGGCGACCTGATCCGGCATCCCCATGCCGGGGGTGTAATACGCCCAGTTCGACGGGCTCGCCGCCACCGCGGCCTTCATCACGTCATACCAGAAGAGAATGTCCTGCGAGGTGATCGGCTTGCCGTCGGACCATTTGTAGCCGCTCTTGAGCGTGACCGTGAACGTCCTGTCGCCGTTGCTCACCTTGGGGTCGCTGGCCAGGCTCAGCGCGGAGGCCTCCTTCGGCTCGACACCGTTCACCAGCCAGTACAACGGCCGGTACATCTGCTGGTCGAACAGGTGCACCGTGAACACCGATACGGACGCCGAGGTGGCCAGCGGCAGGATCCAGGTCGGCGCGGAGTCCGGCGGCTGGGCCACCGATACGGTGCCGGCGTGCTGGGCGCCGGCCGCGGCGGCCGGCAGCGAGCCGTAGACACCCGGCACCGCCGGGGCCGTCCTGGGCGTGCTGCTGACGCACGCCGTCAGCAGCGTCGCGCTGAGGAGGGCAAGGACCACCCTCGCGGCCCCCGAACAGGCAGGTCGGGCCTGCTCTACTGGGCGCTCTACTGGGCGCTGCCGGCCGGCCGGCACTGCCTCGTGGCGCAGCAGGCTCACGGGCCGGGTGCCCCGATCAGGCTGGGCAGGGCACTGCGGGAGCGGATGCCGATCTTGTCGTAGACGTGTCCCAGGTGGAATTCCACCGCCTTGACGGTGACGTAGAGCTCGGCGGCCACTTCCCGGTTCGACCGCCCGGTGCAGACCAGCCGGGCCACGGCTAGCTCGGATGCCGTGAGGTTCCAGCTGGCAAGTTGCTGCTCGGGCTGTATCTCGGCCCCGCACGCCTGAAGCTCGCGCTCGCAAGCCGCCACATGAGGCTGGGCCCCGAGCGCGGCCAGCCGGTCGCGTGCCTGCCGCAGACGTACGGCGGCGCCCTTACGATCGCCCGCACGGCGGAGGTGGCGGCCGTCATCACGTGCCAGCAAGGCGAGCTGGAAGGGCAAGGACAGTGCCTGGGCCAGCGCCCAGGCGGAGGCGAAGGATTCCCCGGCACCAGCCAGGTCGCCCCTGGCGACAGCCAGGTTGCCCCGCAGCCGGGCCGCCGTCATGCTGGCCGAGGTGAGGCCGAAGCCGGGGATGGCGGCCAGGAGTTCCTGCAGCGCTACCTCGGCGTCATCCAGCCGGCCCAGGCCGATCAGGGCATCGACCTCCAGCGGACGCCAGTCGGCCCAGCCCGGCAGGCCGAAGACCTCATCCCGGCCGAGTGCCCGCACGGCTGACGTCGCCGACAGCACGCCCTGCAGGTCACCCCGGGCCATGGCCAGCTCGGCGCCGGCCCAGGCCGCGTGCGTGACCGCCATCCCCGCCCCGGCGGCGGCGGCCCACGACGCCTCGACGTGGGCGGCGGCCACCTGCCAGTCGCCCCGGTCTGCGGGGACGATGGCGGCATGGGCGTGCGCGAAAGCAAGCGCCCATGTCCGGTCGTTGTCCTGGGCCAGGGAAACGGCCAGCTCAGAGTGGGTGAGGGCGTCGTCCCAGGCGCCGAGGGCGTACTCGGTCGCGGAGATGAAGGTCAGGCACTGGCCGGGGTAGCGCAGGTTCACCCCGGCCCGCAGCCGGGCGAGGCTCACCGACAGGTCAGTCATGGCCCCGACCGGGTCATCGGTGATCGTCCGGCACCTGCCCCGGGTGACAAGAGCGCCGGTGTGCTCCAGCGGTACGTCGGCGGCCACGGCGGGCAGGGCGTCGAGCCGGGCCAGTCCTTCGGGACCGCGTCCGGCGAGGGTGAGGGTGAGGGCTACCGGCATCAGCGCCTGCAGGCGGGCGGTCAGATCCGCACCGCAGGCTTCGACGGCCCGCTCGCCCCAGGTGACGGCTTCCTCCAGCCGCCCGGCGGTGGACAGGTAGGCCGACAGGGAGGTGGCCGCGACCGCTCCCACCATCGGCTCGGTGCCGGGGTCGTGCGCCCGCCAGGCCTCGAGCAGGTGGGCCTCGGTCACCGCTCCCCGGCCGCAGAGCAGGTCGAGGTGGCCGAGCAAGGCGCTGCGCCGGGCGCTGGGACCGAACTGGCCGACCGCAGGCCACAAGGCCAGCGCCGCGGGCACGTCGGCACTGCCCAGCAGTTCAGCCACCGCATCGAGGAGCAGCCGCTCCTGGTCGGGGCGAGCCGTGCTGGCCGCCGATGCCTGGGCCAGCCATGCCGCCGCCTGAGCCGCCATGCCCTCCCGCGCCGC